>CAJXOS010000223.1 GCA_913057725.1 uncultured Lewinella sp. | reverse complement strand
TTGATATGCGGCACGCTGTGTATTAGGCGTCAAACGCACGGCACAAAGGCTTTCTAATTCCTAGAATTAGGCAGCCATGGCATACTGAGTATTGCCATTTGAATTGGTTAATAGCCATTTGTTAACGGAGATGAGCTATCATACTCCGGCATGCTTACTAAACCGTTCACTTTCCTGTCGATGCCATTACGTCCCCAAGAATGTGAAACCATTCTTCTTTAAGAATGTCCAAAAGTAGCAACATTCCTGGGGAGCAAAAAGTTTCCTTCCGCTTTCTTCACAATGAAGGATATTATCTAGAAAATGATCCCTACCGTAAAGCGGGTGAAGTTTACACTTTTGCGACCCTTGGGGGCCCAACTAGAGGTGCCACTGGTAAATAGGAAGTTCACGGAGTCGCCATACCGGATGCCGGCATTGATGGTAGCAGCATCATAGTTGTAGTCGAGATCCAAGTCATTGACTACCGAACCGCTTGATATCGTTCCGTAGCTGTAGAAGGAGAGTTCACTGTAGTTTACCACAAAACCTGCTCCCACCTGCGGGCCAAAACCTGTAGTCTTACCGACGCGGTTACTAGCCATAGGAGAGTGGTTGCTGACGTGAGCAGGAACATAGGTGCCGAGGTCCATACCTACACTAGTGTAGAGATGGAAAGAGGCGTCTTGGCCGATAGAACCGAAACGAGGTAGGTACATCAGGGCAAAACTACCGCTGTACATCAGCGGATTAAAACCATCAGTCAAAGTCAGTGATTCATCCAGGGCTGCACCTTGGTTCGTATCGAAGAAGGACGCTCCTAGGGCCCAACGTACCTCCAGTTCTTGACGGTAACTTGGTACGGAAGCAATTCGAACGGCATTACTACGAGCCTGATAGCGTTCCCGATAAAATTGTACCTGGCTCCATTCTTGTCCGTAAGCTATTTCGATATTGCCTACGCTGCTGAATAGTGTGTTGTCGGTTACGTCTTCTAGGTCAGTCAATCCTCCGTTCTCGGTTTGCTCCAAAGTAGGTAAGAACTGATTGTTGAGTAGCTCGCGATAAGCTTGGTGCCAAGGACCCTGATACTGTTCCCAGCGAATTTCGCCATCGTTGGTTTCCGGACTAATGGCGCCAATGTCAATAGGAGGGAAACCGTTTAGGACGCTGTTCAAGGAGTCATTATTGTCATACCAGCTCCCATTTAAATCGAAGTAGGTAGTACTCAAGCTAGCAGAGTCTTCTGGTGACAGCGTTCCACCAGACAGGAGACTGCCAAGTTCTCCTTCATTGAAGTTCCAGAAGGCGTTCAAGGAATCTGCCTCTGGCATGGAGCCGTTGTTGATGTGACTGAAAAGGCTGTCTTGTGCTCCTCCGAGTTCTATATCGGTGAAGCGAAGACCATCGAAGCGATCGGTCAATAAGCTATCGTTTAAACCATTAAGCTGATCGATAAAGGTCTGCTCGGCATTATCGCTCAAAAGACCGAGGATGGTGGATAATTGATCCACCTGTGCGTTTAGAGAGCTAAGACCAAGAAGTAAGACTACAAGTACGGTAAAATTGTTTTTCATCTTTATGAGTTGGGTTGATTAAAAGCACGGATACCCAACCAATGGAATAGTCCATTGGGGAGGAATGGTGGTAGCATAGCTCTTAAGGGATCAGTACCCTAACTCAGGCTCTCAATAGGGTAGTAGTCGCTAAATCAACATGGATTTAGTGATCTACCTACTTGGTGGTAAAGATGTTAGCAGTTTACCGGAACAAAGAGATTGTTGTATCAGGCCAAAAAGGGAATGGATTTGAATATTGGAATTGATATGGCCTTAATAATAGTATTACGAAGATACATTAATTGACATTAAAAAATTAAATATTTGAATTGAATTTAATGTTAAGCTTGAATTTATTGTGACATCGTAGATAGCTTGTCTTCTTTGAAAAAAGCGCTGCCTTGCGTCACAAATTGAAGGGAAAAGAAAAACGCCCCAGCTCTTCTATTGCAGTAGAACTGGGGCGTTGCGGTTCTTTTTACCTAATATCTGCTACGGCTTATAGGAGTCGCGAAGGCTCACCGTTTGGTTGAATATTGGCTTCTCTGGAGTTGAGTTTGTATCCGCTGCAAAATAGCCGATGCGCATAAACTGGAAGTGGCTTCCTGGCTTTACGCTACTCAAACTAGGCTCAATGTAAGCAGTGATTGTCTTTAGGCTCTCCTTATTGAAGAACTCCAGGTAATCCTTGTCTTCGTGGCTGGTAGGCACAGGATCAGTGAATAGACGATCATACATGCGTACTTCCGCTTCCGCTGCGTGTTCGATACTTACAAAATGCAGGGTTCCTTTGGCCTTGACACCTGAGGTGTCTTGTCCACTGCGGCTATCAGGGTAGTACGTACAATATACAGTAGTCACTTCTCCCGTTTCAGGATCGGTGTCGTAGCTTTCGCAATGAAGAATGTAAGCACTCTTCAAGCGTACATTACGACCAGGTGCCATACGGAAGTACTTTCTGTTTGGTGCTTCGATCTTGAAATCATCCCTTTCAATATAGATTTCACGACTGAACGGAATTTCTCGGCTCCCACTATTCTCATCCTCTGGATTGTTGATGGTAGTAAGCATTTCCGTTTGTCCTTCCGGATAATTGGTAATGACCACCTTGAGTGGATCGAGTACGGCCATCGCTCGATCAGCAATCTTATTCAGTTCTTGACGTACGTGGTACTCCAAGCGTTCGATCTCAATTACGTTGTCGCGCTTTGTCAAGCCGATACCGCGGCAAAAGTCGACAATAGCCTTCGCAGGAAATCCACGACGGCGCATCCCCGCGATGGTAGGCATGCGTGGATCATCCCAACCCGTTATATGACCTTCTTCTACCAGTTTCAGTAGCTTACGCTTACTGGTGATCATGTAGCTTACGTTCATACGCGCAAACTCGATCTGACGACTTGGGAAAATATCTAGCTTCTCGATTATCCAATCGTACAAATCGCGGTGATGGCGGAACTCCAGAGAGCAAAGCGAGTGGGTAATACCCTCAATACTATCACTTTGTCCGTGAGCGAAATCATACATTGGGTAGATCGGCCACTCGTCGCCGGTGCGGTGATGATGCTCATGCTTGATCCGATACAGAACTGGGTCGCGCAGCAGAAGGTTTGGTGCGGCCATATCAATCTTGGCGCGTAGCACGTGGGTGCCATCCTCAAACTCACCTGCTCTCATGCGGGCGAAGAGGTCCAGGTTTTCTTCAACTGAGCGATCTCGATAAGGGCTATTGGTACCAGGAGTAGTAGTGTCGCCCTTCATCGCAGCCATCTCCTCGGAGGTAGAATCGTCTACGTAAGCGAGGCCCTTCTTGATCAAGTCTACAGCGTATTGGTACAGTTGCTCGAAGTAATCACTGGCATACAATACATCACCATTCCACTCGTAACCCAACCATTGGATATCGTTCTTGATATTATCGACGTAGTCCGTCTTTTCAGTGGTGGGGTTGGTGTCGTCCATCCGCAAGTTGGTCTTGCCGCCATACTTAATCCCCAAGTCGAAATTGAGGACAATGGCCCGGCAGTGACCGACATGCAAATAGCCGTTTGGCTCCGGCGGGAAACGGGTGTGAACCGTGCCGGAATGCTTCCCGTTGTTGATGTCTTCTACAATGATTTGCTCAATAAAATTGAGGCTTTCGCGAGTCTCCGAACTCATGTTTCCAATTGCTTTTTGGATGAATTTGCAAAGATAGTAATTACCCTACTATTAATAAGGCTTCCGACGCGGTAGTAAGTTCCGAAGACCAAACAAAAATAGACCAATCACAACGACCATTAAGAAGATATAACTAGAGCGGGAAAGCATAGTACTGAGATCACGGGCTACGCTAGGGTTTTGCTTCCAATACCACAGTTCTTGTTCCTGACCAACAGCAGGCTTTTCATCAATAGGCCAGAATACCTCATAACGATGAGTTTCCTGGCCTATCGTGTAGACGTAGGTAGGCTTGTAACAGGTATATTCTTCCATGTTATCTCTGGCATCAGATCTTGAACAGGTATCCTCTGCAACAGATTCTACAGTAGCGGCAACCGGGTTTCCCGCAGCTTTGAAGTCCTTGATGGATTTATATTGGCGTTGGAGAAAGGCAAAACCAAGTAGGGCCACTCCAATTAAGGTGATGCCAATGGCAATTCGGCGATGGCGACGAAAGGCAGGTATTAAATTACTGGTCAGCCACATGAGTATCAACCCCCAAATGACCAATATGACGATCTCCCAAAACCAGAAGCGGACGGCGCTTTTCCAGTAAATATCTTTGGGATTATCTGCTGAAACCAGAATTGGTAAGGGTTTGCCTTTGGTGAAGTCCGAAAAGTAACCATCAATGTCGCTTTGGTAAGATTGACCATCTACTTGATAGCTGAGCGTGACCATTCCTTGCAGCTCATGGTCGAAAGTAAAATTGACAACTTCTGCCTCTACGCTTTGAGCCTGACGCCAGAGCTGAAAGTGATCTGCGCTGGACATGTTCAAGACCCAAATTAATGCACCGAAGTGTAGTATCAGTACTATGATTGCGACGATTCTTTTCATCCTGTATCTATTTGTTTGCGGCAAACACTAAAAATAGATGGAAGGAGTGCATAATGCCTAAGGCGAGCCAGGAAATGTTCTGAAATGCTCCTACCTGAAACAGCAATGCAGCACCCGGTCGATTCCGAATGCTGCATTGTAATGAAGAGACTTGTCTCCTTCTACATGCGAGGTGGCATCTCAATACCCAAGAGTTTCATACTAAACTTCAGGCTATTAGCTACAGCCTCACTTAGTGCCAACCGGAAATCCCGCGCCGCGTTAGTATCTGCATTCAAAATGCTGTGATCGTGGTAGAACTTATGGTAAGATTTAGCTAGACCATAAGCATACTGCGCCAAGGTGGAGGGATCGTAAGATTTTGCCGCTTCTTGAAGAATGCCAGGGAAAGCAAAAAGCTGAGCAATCAGATCCTTCTCTTCCGCTTCTAATGATGGGTAGGTAGCTGCTTCGCTGGCTGCAGCTCCTTCCCACTTCCGAAGTACGGACTGGATCCGCACGTAGGCATTTTGAATGTACGGTCCGGTCTGTCCTTGTAGGTCTACTGATTCTTTTGGGTCAAAGGTCATCCGTTTCTTCGGGTGCACCTTAGTGATAAAGAACTTCAAAGCTGCCAGGCCTACCTGGTGCATGATGGTGTCCTTCTCTTCTTTAGAGAGGTCATTAAGTGTATCCCGCTCTTCTGAATTGGCCCGCACTTCTTCTACAACTTCGGCAATCAGATCGTCCGCATCAACTACAGTGCCTTCCCGAGATTTCATTTTGCCGGAGGGCAAATCCACCATGCCGTAAGACAGGTGGTACAATCCTTCTGCATAAGGTTCTTCCAACCGCTTTAGTAACTCGAATAGTACCTGGAAGTGATAGTTCTGCTCGTCAGCTACGACGTACACCATCTTTTCGGCACCAAAGTCTTCGTACCGCATGTGGGCGGTACCCAAATCTTGGGTGACATAGAGTGATGTACCATCGCTCCGCAGGATCTTCTTCTTGTCCAACTTAGCATCGCTGAGGTCCGCTTCGATAGAACCGTCGTCACAGGTGTAGAATACGCCTTTGTCGAGGCCCATTTGAACCATCTCCTTACCCAGCAGGTAGGTCTGTGACTCGTAGTAGAGCTTATCGAAATTGACACCTAGTTTATCATAGGTAATGTCAAAACCGGCATACACCCAGTTGTTCATCTTTTTCCAAAGCGCTACGGCCTGCTCATCACCGGCTTCCCACGCTAGCAATAGGTCCCGAGCTTCTTTGCCCAGTTGGCTATAGTTGTTGAAGTAGAGATTTTTGTACCGCTTGAAGAATTTATCGGCCGCTTCCTCCTCTTTCTTCTTTTCCTCATAAACGGCTACTCCCTCAGCAGATGCTTGCCATTCTTTGTATTCTTCCTGGAAGTACTGCTCAAACAACACGTAGTATTTACCAACGAAGTGGTCTGGCTTGGTGGTGGTAGAAATTGGCGTAGTTTCTTTGCCGTACTTCTGCCAGGCCAGCATACTTTTACAGATAGCAATACCCCGGTCGTTGATGATCTGAATCTTCTTCACATCATAACCAACGGCCTCCATGATTTGCGCAGTAGACCAACCCAAAAGAATGTTCCGGATGTGTCCCAGGTGAAGCGGCTTATTGGTATTGGGTGAAGAAAACTCCACCAATACTTTTTGCCCGTTAGCAGGTTGCTTACCGTATTCTTCTTCCGTGGCCATGTCCAATAGGAAGTTCTTCCAGTAATCATCACTAACCACTAGGTTCAAGAAACCTTTTACGACATTGAACCGCTCAATTTCAGCAACTGCTCCTTCCAGGTATTCACCAATTTCCTGAGCAATGGCCTCCGGTCCTTTGCGTGCTGCCTTGGTGAATGGGAAAACCACTACGGTGTAGTCCCCTTCAAACTCCTTGCGAGTCGTATTGACAGGTACTTGGGTTGCCGGAAAGTCGGTTTGGTAAAGCTCCTGTACGGCTTCACTTACCTTGTCCTGAATGATCTGGATCACGTTGGCCATTAGTATGCTGCTTTTTCTGCGCTAATTAAGGGCGCAAAGATAAAAAACTGTTGTGCTTGTTAGAGCAACTGTATAGGAAAAGGAAAAGTTCCTTCCACTTAGCCTTGTTGCACCCTTAACCATCTCTCCAACTGCGATGGGCGTCGGAAGATGAGTACCTCTGGATTCCCACCAAGATTTTCTAAACGCCTTAGATGATTCTGCTTGCGGGTGAAGTAGCAACGCGCTACGAAGTGGTAAAACGCCCAGTTGAATCGCTCGGGACAGCCAGGGGCCATATCCGGGCGAACGGTACCGCGAAAACGGAATTGGCGTTTTGTAGCCCGCCACAGGATCAGCCACAGTGGGTAGCATAAATAGATAACCAGATCCGCTTCCGGAAGACGGAGATCCCAAGTGCCGCTGTAGTTACCATCCATGATCCATTGGTCCCGCTTCACCAGCTCACTGACCTTCTGACGCCACCATTCCTTGCTAGGCTCCACCCAGCCAGGCTGCCAATATTCCTGATCTAGATGAATTAAGGGTAGATCGATGACAGCAGCTAGTTGCCGAGCAAAGGTTGATTTGCCCGAACCACTACAGCCCGCTATCATAATGCGTTTGTGTTTCACCAGCCTGTGTGAGGTTTACCGAATAGTACTACTCCGTCCAGATTTGTGCCAGGTTGACCAACACTTCTGTTGCTTTTTCCATGTCCTGTACACTTACCCATTCCTGCTTCGAGTGAAAGGCGTGTTCACCGGCGAAGATGTTCGGACATGGTAGGCCCATGAAGCTCAAGCGAGAACCATCGGTTCCACCACGAATGCTCCGGCGAATTAGATTTAGACCTGCTCGTTTGATGGCTTCCTCCGCATTGGTTACCACTTGGGGGTGTTGATCCAACACCTCTTTCATGTTGCGGTATTGTTCCTTTACCTCTACTTCGCCACTGGCGCCAGGGAAGTTTTTCAGAACGCTATCCAAGGTTTGGCGGATAACATTGGCGTGATCAGCAAGCTTTGCGGTGTCAAAGTCGCGGACTATGAAGCGGATCGTTGTTTCCTCTACCGTACCTGCTACCTGAACGGGATGAACGAATCCTTCTTTATGGCTGGTAGATTCTGGTGTGAGGTGATCTTTCGGCAGCGCATCCAAAAAGGCGGCAGCTACTTTCATAGAACTCACCATCTTCCCTTTGGCAAAGCCAGGGTGCGCACTAATACCTTTAATGGTGACGGTTGCCCCATCAGCAGAAAAGGTCTCGTCCTCTAACGAACCGAGCTTTTCTCCATCTACCGTGTAGCCAAAGTCGGCACCTAACTTCTCCATGTCTACTTCGTCCACACCACGGCCAATTTCTTCGTCTGGAGTAAAGAGTACGCGGATAGTGGCACGTGGAATCTCCGGATGGTTGAGCAGGTAATCAACTGCTGACATGATAGCTGCTACACCGGCTTTGTTGTCTGCACCGAGGAGGGTCGTTCCACTGGCCGTCACGATATCGTTACCCATTTGTTCTGCCAGGTCAGGATGTTCTGACATGCGAATTACCACATCATTATCATCAGGCAGTACCAGATCACGACCATCATAGTTTTTGTGCACCATAGGTTTTACGCCCGTACCGCTGCTATCCGGAGAAGTATCCATGTGGCTGCAATAACAAATTACAGGTACGTCATGCTCTACATTGGTCGGTAGGGTAGCGTAGACATAGCCACTTGGGTCCAATTCTATGTCTTCCAGGCCTAGATCTTGCAGCTCGGCTACCAGTACTTTAGCCAGGTCAAATTGCTTTTGTGTACTGGGCTGGGTTGGAGAGGCAGGATCTGATTGTGTGTCAATCTTAACGTAGTCTAGGAAACGGTCGAGTACGGTGCGCATGAGAATGCTATTTGGTTAGTCTGAAAAATGGTTCGCTAATGTACTAAGACCATCAAAATTATAATGAGAATCAAAATGATAGTTTCCAACTAACTGCCGAAACCACCTAAGGCACCTAAGTAACACCTGAGATTGGAACCATATAAGGCACGCGAATCAAGGGCTAAG
>CAJXOS010000222.1 GCA_913057725.1 uncultured Lewinella sp. | reverse complement strand
GAGCGATGCTAAGGGTAGCTGTGGTTGTACTGTTCCTACCTATCCTAAGGAGCCAATCTTGCCTGGTACTACCGGTGAAATCAAGGTTCGTTACGACACTAATCGCGTTGGTCCTTTCACCAAGCGTGTAACACTTACAACCAACGTAGGTGAGGAGCCAGTAATCCTTACTATCAAAGGTAAAGTAGAGAAGAAGCCAGAAGAGCCTGCAGGCGTGCCAACTAATGAAGGTGGTATGTTCAACAATGGCGGCAAGTAAGCTTCTTTTATTCTAAGCACTAGTTTTTGCTAGTGTTTTGATACCGGACCTAAGTGGTCCAAACTCAAATCCCGAGCATGGTTTAGTACCATGTTCGGGATTTTTTTGTCCTAGAAAAGGTTAGTTGAAGAGCTCAAATGGATATAAAAGAAAAACCCTTGCTTCTGTGAAGCAAGGGCCTCTAACCCAAACAAATAAACACAAAAACTACTTTTTGATAGCACAATGATAAAGCCTTTTTTCTAAGGATGCAACATTTTTGCCATATTTTATTTGTGACATCTTTCGATGATTTTTTATAAAAAATTGATTGACAGTTACTTGTGAAAAATATAGGTGAAAATTTTTATATATGTTTGTTCAATAATACGGTCACTTATGTGATACTATCAATTTGCCTTTAATTTTTTTACTTCAAATAAATAATTGTGACATTGAATATTGTTAATTATTGTATTTAATACATTGATTATTAGTCTTTTGATCTGTCTATTTGTTATTGTCAGTAAGGCTTTCATAATCCTTCCAGCTTAACCGAAATAAGCGTTTTGTTTCCTCATTCGCCATTATTTCACGCTTGTCGTCATTCGGTCCTAGTAAGGTCAACTGAGTCCCATTTTTGAGCAATGCTTGGTTTAGCCCTTTGGCAAATTCATATTGGTCATTCCAGCGCTTGCTATTAAGCATTAAGGTGTCTTGTTGGGAGTTTGAATCAATCAGTAGTTTCCAGGGAAGGTCAATATCTTGGGATAGCCCGCGCCAGCTAAGATCTGCGTAAGCCTGGTCATGTAGCCAATAGTCTACAATGTGCAAGACCAGAAATGGGGTAGATGCAGTGTCGGGCCATTGCGCGAGGGTATATTGCTTAGTGTAGCGTTCTTGAAACTCAACCACCTCATAGGCCGTACTACGGATATTGTTGAAATATAAACGCGATGGGTCACTGGTTTTGAAGCGAATATCATCCGGCGGCGGCGGCGGCAAATCCTCAGCCGACTGGCAGCCTGTTAGTAAGACTAAAAGCAAGAGTACAAATGCAGGATTTTTCATAAGTTTGGTTATTCAATGAAAAGTCCTAACAGTATGCGATTTTTAAAGTTTGGTGTAAGCGCTATTTTACTTGCTGCGTTTCTTTTTGTCGGTAATACCCATGGTCTAGTTGGCGCACGTATTCCTGCTTTTGCTCGCCTACTTAATCCCTTCACAGGTGCCTGGCAACAGGCCGTTCCTGCAACTCAGGAAGCAAGCGAATTGATTATTCCAGCGGGAATTAATGGAGATGCGGTGATGGACGAACGAGGTATTCCGCACGTTTTTGCCGACGATTTACCGAGTGCCATCTTTATCCAAGGTTACCTTCATGCTCGAGATCGACTCTTTCAAATGGAAATCTCTGTACGCGCCACAGAAGGCCGACTTGCGGAGGTTCTAGGCGAGGGGCTAATAGAAAGAGATAAAACACAACGTCGGAAAGGGATGAAAATAGCCGCGCAGCGTACCACTGAAGGGTGGCTTAAAAATGAAGAGACTGCTGCGGTAGTCCGAGCCTATACCAATGGCGTAAACGCTTATCTAGATCAACTTCAACCTGCGGACTATCCAGTTGAATACAAGTTGCTCGGTTTCGAGCCGGAGCGGTGGTCGGTATACAAGAGTGCCGTTTTCTCTAAAAGCATGGCAGAGACCTTGTGCTTCCGGAATCGTGATATGGCTACTACTAACATCCGCACTGCGTTGGGCGATAGCCTCTTTGCCCATATCTACCCGCAGTACAACCCTAAACAATCCCCAGTAGTTGCCGAAGAGCCGTGGTTAGCGGAATCATCAGAGATGATGCCTGCGGAAGAACAGCTTACGGAGATCTTCCCATTCCCTGAGTTGCCACAGTCGCCAGAAGGTATTGGTAGTAACAACTGGGCATTGGCCGGAAGCAAGACGGCAACTGGTGCGCCCCTTTTGAGCAACGACCCACACCTTTCACTAACCCTACCTTCTATTTGGTACGAAATGCATATTGTAGCGGGTGATTATAACGTCTACGGCGTCTCGCTTCCATCCCTTCCGAGTATCCTGATTGGATTTAATGGACAAACCGCTTGGGGGATCACGAATGTCGGACAGGATGTGTTGGATTGGTATCGTATTGAGTGGGCTGATGATCAACAAAAGACTTACTTGCTCGATGGCGAAGCCACACCAGTGGAAGAGGTTATGGATACTATTGTTGTTCGTGGTCAGGAGCCGGTTATTGTCCGCACACCGTGGACCATTTTTGGACCAGTAGTTTACGATCAACCTGAGAACGAGTACTATAATCTCGCAATGCGTTGGGTGGCTCACGACGCCCCGTTTCATGAGGATAGTGATAACGTAAAGGCATTCATTGATCTGGCACGAGCCTCCACGCTAGATGGTTACATCGAGGCCTTAAAGCCTTTTGATAGCCCTGGGTCGAATATCGTTTATGCCAATCAGGATAACGACATCGCACTAACAGTTACAGGGCATTTCCCGATTAGAGCTGATCAGCAAGGACGTTTTGTTCAAGACGGAACAACCCGTGCCAATGCCTGGCAAGGCTTTATCCCGTATGAGGAAATTCCTAGAGACATAAATCCAGAGCGTCAACATGTAGCATCTGCAAATCAGCGTTCGGCGGCTCTGTCTTATCCATACTATTACATCGGCTCTTTTGATGATTATCGTGGGCGCTACATCAACCGGCGGCTTGCCGAATTGTCGAATGCCAAGCCAGAAGATATGATGGCATTACAGTGGGACTCCTACTCTTTGAAAGCAGAAGAGGCCTTGCCAGCTATGTTGGCGCTACTTGATGAAAGTGCACTGAGCGCTGAAGAGAAAGAGGGGATTAGCATTCTAAAGGAATGGGATTTCCGCTACACGGCCACTACAAAAGGGCCAGTGATATTCAATAGCTGGATTGATAGCCTTTATCAACTTACTTTTGATGAGGTTTATGGTTTGTGGGAGGAAGATGTGACGGTACTTTTCCCAGAGAACTGGCGATTTATCGAGTTGATGGCTAATCCTACGGACACGATTTTTGATCGGCAAGCTACTCCTGAAATCGAGACAGCTACTGATCTTGCCTTAATGGCTTATCAACAAGCAGCGGCAGCCGCTATGCCATTGGTAGCAGAAGGCAAAGACTGGAGTACGCATCGTTCTACTAGTATACGTCACTTGGCCAGTATTCCTGGCTTTGATTCTGGACCGCTAACAACTGATGGTGCAAGAGATACGCCCAATGCGCTTTCTTCAAGCTTTGGGCCGTCATGGAGAATGATTGTTTCTTTAGAGAAACCACTTAAGGCCTGGGGAGTACTGCCTGGGGGCTCTTCTGGCAATGCTGGTAGCCCTTATTATACGGAAGGGGTAGCAGAGTGGTCTAAAGGTGAGTATTTTGAATTGAAGCGCTACGGTAAAGCAGAGGAGGTTCCTGGGAAGCTGCATCTTAAATTTGAATAGCTAGATCCATGATGAAGAGGTGTTTTGCAGTACTAAGTATCGCGGTACTACTGTACCCGTTTGGCCTGTCAGGGCAAAACCCTTGTGCATCATCTCCAAGTTATAGAACGGAGCGTTTGCTCGGCCCCGTGAAATCCGTTACTACGGAGGCTTACCGCGTTACTGTGGATGGAGAACAATTGCCGGATGGCTTAGCTTTTTATCGTACTTACACCACGCAACAGTGCCTTGCTACTTCTATCTATGATGTTTACTTGGAAGGTGATTGGCTTCGAACCTGTTTGACTACCTATGATAGCTTATCACAGCGTATTCTAGAAAAAGAGTGTGGAGATGGCACCAACCTCCAACGTTGGCGCTATAATGCGATAGCAGGTACAGAAGGTCGTTTTGAAGGAGTGTTGATAGAAGGGGAGGAGGAGTTTCCGCAAAATGAAGTGTTACAGTATGAAAACGATCATATCGTTTATAAAGAAGCTTTCATTGAGCCTTATTTCCTCGTTACTCACTATGATGAATGGAGGCGCGCAACTCGCCATGAAACTTACACTGCCGATCGTGAGCTGACCTTTAGCTGGGAGCGTAAATTTGAGCATAACGAGATTGTCGAAGAAGTACAATATGCCGGCGCAATTTCACGTATCGATAAGCGCCTAGTTTACGAACATGATACTGATCAGCGTATTACTAAAGAGGTGATGTATCAGCAAGATGGTTCTCATGCATCAACTACTACATATTATTATAGTGATATAGGGCTGCTCCTGAGAGTGGAAAAAGACTACACCTCGCTAAGTGTAGAAGATGACCTCACTGTCTATGACTATGACTATGATGAGTGGGGGAACTGGACAATGCGACGCAAAGTACTTAACGGCCGTTTTGTTAATTTAGAAAAACGCACGCTTACCTATTATTAGCAAAAAAATAAAGGGCCTTTCCAGAAATTTGGAAAGGCCCTTTATCTTCTTAGTAAGTCCAGCGGGACTTTATTTGTCTAAGCTGAAGCTATAGTTCAACATCTCTACAATAGGATTTCCCTGAGGATCATCATTACGTAGGTAGATGTCTACATCAATAGTCTCATCTTCATCCTTTTCAGTACTGTCAAATACAACCTCAATTGTTCCTGATTGTCCTGGTTTGAAGCGCTTGCCTACCAAGTCGTCTTGATTGGTAGAAGTACAATCACAGGCTGAGATTAGATCAATGATCAGATCTGTATCGCCTTTATTAGTGAAGGTATATTCGAAGCTGCGCTTTTGGCCTTTCTGAACCGAGCCCAATTGTAGGGTACGCTGCTCAAAGTGCATGATTGGTACATTCTTCAATCCAGTCTGACCATATAGCGTAGACATGTGAGAAATCTCCACCGGAGGATCAGTCTGTTCTGTACGAGCACCGATATTGCTACCGCGATCCGTATCCTCTTGCTTCTTCAAGCGAGTAGTTTTGATCTCGATACTAGTAGGACCTTCAAGAATCTTAAACTCTGTACGACGATTCAACTGGTAGGCTTCTTCACGTTGGCTTTCGTCTGCCAGTGCCAAAATGTACTCTTCAGTAAGGATATCTCCTTCTTTGAGGTATGGGAACTTAGCCGTGATCTTAGAATCTACCGTCTTTGGCACAGTCTCGCCGTAACCTTGAGCTACAATGCGTGTGCGATCAATTCCTTTACGAACCAGCCAGCGGCGAGCAGACTCAGCACGACGCTGACTCAAGTCGCGATTATAGTTATCCTCACCCTGAGGGTCAGTGTGCGAACCGAGTTCAACCTTCATGTCCGCATACTTGGTCATCAATTCGAAGATCAATTCCAAATCGATTTCTGCCTGGTCGGTGATGCGATCATCATCGAAATCATAAAGGATATTCTCCATTACGATTGGCTGATTCGTAACGATAGTTTCGTACTCTGGCTCTTTCGGACGAGCCTTCAAGAAGAAGCGTTCTTCGAAAGTCTTGCTATCCACAACACCAACTGTAGAGAAGGTTACTGTGTCTGGGAAGTAATCTGGGTGACTAGCAATTACCGTATACGGACGCTCAAAGTTTAGACCAAAGTCGAAACGGTTACCATTGCTCATAGTAAGCGAAGAAGTACCTTCTGCTCCTGCAGCAACGCCACCGTCGATTAGTTGTACAGTTGCGCCTTTCAGAGGCTGACGCTCTTCGCTAAAAGTACCAACCACCAAGTCTACATATTGGCGAGCGATAGTGAAAGCGTAGATATCGTCACAGCAAGTTTTACCACGTACGCTACGTCCTTCTGGACGGTTAGAGGTGAAGAAACCTTTGTAACCTTCGTCAAAAAGGCGGAAAGAAAGTTCATCTGCTTCCGTATTGTAAGCTTTACCCATATTGGCAGGCTCACTCCACTCTGTACCATTCCATACAGCATAGAAAATATCAAGTCCACCTAGTGAAGGATAACCCTCAGAGCTGAAGTATAGCGTACCGTCAAACCAGTATGGAGTCATCTCGTCCTGGTCCGTATTGATGCTAGGACCAAGGTTTACAGGATCGCCATAAACACCCTCGCCTTGGTAAGTAGCGTAATAGATGTCGAAGCCACCTTCGCCACCTTCCATGTTGCTTACGAAGAATAATACTTCTTTACCGTATAGTTCACCTACAGCAGGTTGCAATGCGAGGAAGTCACCATTTACGCCTACTACTTCATTGGCACTCTTCCAATTGCCATCGCTACCTTCACTCATGTAGATTTTACTCTCGGTAGGTACATTACCAGTAACAAGAATACGGTTGAAGTACAAGCGACGACCATCTGGTGAAAGTGAAACATTAGCTGAGTGATAACCAGGGCGGTTGATCTCTGGACCTAGTGGTTCTGGCTTTTCGTATTCTCCTTCTTCGTCGATCGCACTGGTATAGATGCGAGCAAACTTTTCAGGATCATTTTCATCGTCTACCTCAATGATTTCCTTACCTGCCCACGATGCGTAATAGAGCGTGCGACCAGAAGGACTCAAACTTGGAGAATACTGTGAAACTGGCGTGTTGATTTTGCGGCGATCCAATGCTTCAACAGCTACACCTTGGGCATTACCAGGCATTGAGATTCCTAATTCCGCTCCAGTTAGCTCCAGCTGTGCCCGGTTTTTCTTTTCTTCATCTGAGCCTAACTCTAGATAAGTCTGAAACTCCTGCATCGCATCATCATACTTACCCTGCATTTTCAGAATGCGGCCATAGTTATAGCGTAGCTCAGCATATTCGTTTTCCTTGTCACGACGTAAGAGACGCTTGTACCAACGCTCTGCCTGACGGTAGTCGCGCAATTGATAGTTAAGCTCTGCAAGCATAGGAATCAAGTCCGTATCCTCGCGCTCTTCATAAGCAAGCTCATATTGCTCTAGGGCTCGGTTATAATCCTGGATTTCCATTGCGGCCTCCGCTAGGACAATCTTAGTCTCGTAAGAAGAGGTGCCGATAGGTTGGGCAGAAATGAGAGTGGCAAAAAGCACACTACAACAGATCAGGCTAAATATCTTTTTCATCACTCGGATGCTTTGTATTAGAGGTTGGGTATACTGAATTAAACGTTGGCACTGTGGCCTTTAGGGTGCAACTGCCCAATTTTAAAAGCGTGGGCAAAGAATGGTTGGTGGTAGTTCCGGTTGCTTGTAGATCTTGATGATATAGTAAGCTCCGATCTCAAAACCACCTTGGTAATCAGTAATGGAGTTAGCAGCGCTAACATTCAAGTCATACGCAATCGCTGCACGTAGGTCCTTGTAGTCGATACCAAACAGTAGGTTTGCAGCATCGCCAGCACGGTAACCCAGACCAAAGTTGAGTTTGAAGTCTTCGTTCATGCGCTTACCAGCCCAAGCCTGAATTTGGATTTCATTACCACCACCTTCGGTAGTCTGCCAAAACAGCTTAGGGTTCATGCTCCAATCGTTATCCAGTTCCCGTTCGTAAACGACATGACCAATAGCAGTCATTTCCCGTTGGGTTGGTAGCCCTGCCGTTAGCAGGTTATTGTCATCGCTGGTAAGGTGTAGTCCAGCAACACCGATTTCAAGACGAGAGGTCTTGTCTAGTTGTGTGCGATAGAGTAAACCAGCGTTGATATCAGTATAGTTGCTTGTTTCTTCGGCATTCTGGCCAAATTCACCAGCTGCTGGGCTGAGGCCACCACCACCGAAGTTCTCACCGATGATTTGCTGATATACCGGGCTGTTATAGTTAATACGGCGCTGCATTTGCCCGTACTGTACGCCCAGGGTCAGCACGTTAGTCCGTTTCTTATTTGCCAGGTGGTAACTAGCTGATAATTGACCACCAGATGTTTGCAAAGCATTGCGTCCATAACGGTCACTCACTACAAAAAGTCCAACACCAATCCAGTCCTGGTCGCGGAAACCTTTGATGATCGGAGCATCCGCATAGAAGGAAGGTGTACCAAACTCCGTTGCATCACCAACAGTGAACCACTGGCCACGGTAGATGCCACCCAAACGAATTGAGCCTTCAAAAGCCCCGGTAAAGGCTGGATTTGCACGAAGCGGGGAGTAATCGAATAAAGTGTAGTGTATATCTTGAGCAGAGAGCCCTTGCCAGCAAAATAGCAAAACTAGGATGGGTAAAAGTTTGCTGAACTTCATAGAGGTAATTTTCAAGTTAGCGAAAAAGAAAAGGTGACAGACCTTCCGATTTTGAATACAATTGTCGGGCATAATCGGAGGCCGCTACAACTGTGAGGCGAAAGATAATTCTTTTTCCCTAAAGGCACGGAACATGGGCTGCAAAACCCTTGCTATGGTAACATTCTTGCGGGGGTAGGGCGTTTAGCCGACATAAACTATGGTAGAGCCTGTTAAAGAAGACTTATTAGGGGGATTTTGGGGTTCGGACAGACCGCCTGCGGCGGGCCCACCCTCACC
>CAJXOS010000221.1 GCA_913057725.1 uncultured Lewinella sp. | reverse complement strand
TTTTGCACTAAGCCAAGGAAAACTTGGACTTGACGTGTGCAAAGGACAAGCCATAAAAGATAACTGTTTCATTGATTACCGTTAAATTATTTAGTAATCTTTCAAGTAGTACTTGACAATTTATGGAAGTACAACTGCATTCTGCCAAAGTAACTCGTACGGCACACTATGCATCTTTAGGCAATCCGGGACAACACATCCGGCAAATTTGGTTCGTTACGCATGGCTATGGGCAATTGTCCAAAACCTTTATCCGTCGTTTCATCCCAATTTGCGATGAACAGACCCTGGTTATTGCACCAGAAGGTCTTTCTCGTTTCTACTGGGGCGGTTTTGATGGCCCTATTGTAGCATCCTGGATGACCCGAGAAGATCGTCTGGATGAGATAGCTGACTACGCAAATATGCTTGATCAGTTATATGCCAAGTACGTTCCATTATGCCATCCTGACGCTGAGATTAACCTACTAGGATTTAGTCAAGGTACAGCTACGCAAGTGCGTTGGATTATGCGATCCTTTCCAAAGTTTGATCGTTTGATGCTATGGTCTGGCCAATTGCCAGAAGACTTGGACTACCAACCGCACTTAGATTACTTTGCCGATAAGGAACTCTTCTACGCCTATGGCGATGCCGATCCGTTGATTACTCCCAAGCGTTTAGCTTTTATGGAGGGAGTGATCAACGGTAGCGGTCTAAATTTCACTAAGGTGCCTTTCAGTGGGGAACATAAGGTGGACAAAACTGCGTTGTCAGAATGGTGGTCAAAGCAGCAAACGACTTAGCAGGTCTCGTAATGCAGGTTATTTGAGTTCTACCTGCTCTTCATATTCCACAGGTACAGTGAAGGAAACACCAGCTAACTTCACTACAATTTCCCCTTGGTATTTAACGTCGACCTTTTTGGTCAATACAGCGTTGATGATACCACCTAAAGCACCATTGCGGTCATTCTCATAAATCTCCTTTGGTGACACGTTGCAAGTTAGTGGTAGGCGAAATTCAGCAGTAGCAGGTACTGGAATGCTAACCTCTTGCTGAATAGTAGCTGCGGGCACATCATTCACGATTACCTGAATATCAGTCGATACGACTTCGCCGCCGAAAGCGTTCGGGTTGTGGTATACGGCTTCACCGGAAAGGGTAATACGCTTGGTAGAGATGGTGTTGGCTTTTAGCCCTTCAAAACCTCTGTAAATCGGTTCTTGCGGTTGGGAGCAAGCAAACGTCAGGAGTAGTAGAAATAAGGTGCCAAGTAATGCAGAAGATGATAGCGTCTTCATTTTGGAAGTGTTAGGTACAGAAATTGTAAGCTACGGGCCAATCCTCTTGGTGTAGGTTAGGACAAATATTTTAATTTTGTTCCAACGATCCTACTACATCCTAATGATAATACCCAAAAGCACCAACGTCTACGGCCACCTTGTTTCCCCTCTCTTGTTTTTACTAGCTCTGTTAGTATGGTTTCCGCAATCAAATTGGGCACAAGTCAATGCGGTTCTAAGCAACCCCAGTGCTTGCGGCCTGAACGAGCCGCTGACAGATAACAACTGTCCTGAGAACCTTCCATTCTACAATCCAGATATCTTTCAAATACAAGTTACTAATGCACCCGGTACGGCATTGGGAGTTGATGTTTTTCTAGAAGAAGTACGTTTACTCATCGAACACGAATGGGTGAGTGATATGAACGTAGCCTTGCGTTCTCCGGGCGGTCAGGTGGTAGACCTATTTGGCAATATTGGCGGGAATGGCGATAATTTTGGCGACACCTCGCTGGTGAGCTGCACCGGAGCCATGGTGCTGCGACTAGCTGCCTGTGATTTGCTAGCTGATGCAACTCCTCCTTTTGCCGGAGGGCCCTATAGAGCACTTAATGATCTTTATCCGTTCAACGATGGTGTTACCGATCCTAACGGAGATTGGGAACTACTAATTTGTGATGATTTGGAGGACGATGTAGGTACCTTGCAATTTGTAGAACTGGTATTTGCTCCGCTTGCTTGCTTACCGGTTCAGGACCTCATACTGCTTAATCAAGATAGTACAGCAGCAACTTTTACCTATACGCCAGCTGATCTTTGTGGTGATGCTATTGTAGAAATTGGTCCGCCTGGATTTACTCCAGGAACGGGTGCTGGCCCAGGTGTTGGTGGGCAGGTGTTTTCCGTCGGATGTCCTCCGTTTACGCTAACTGGACTCGCTGAGGATACTGCTTTCGATATCTACATTCGTCGTTCCTGTAATGGCGGAACTTCCTTTTCTGCGAATTCCTGTGGTAATAGTTTCACAACTGGTTGCACACCAGCTGCTCCATCTAATATAGAGACCTTTGATAGTGAAGCCCTATGTGGTGGATTGTGTAGTGTCAGCTGTGACCTGACCGGCGTATGGAGAAATGTTGAAGGAGATGGATTCGACTGGCTAGTGAATAGTGGACCTACGCCTACACTAGTGGGTACGGGGCCAGATGATGACATTACTGGCGGAGGTAACTATGTATACATCGAGGCGAACGGATCGCAATGCATGCAGGATGAAGAGGCGTTCTTGCAGAGCAGTTGCCTCTTGTTAGATAAGCAAGGGACGGACTCTTGTCATTTGTCCTTCTACTATCATATGTCTGGTATCAATACCGGAACGCTCCGGGTAGCTGCATCAGATGATGGAGGGCTCAGTTGGGCGGACCTATGGCAGGTCTCCGGGAGGCAGGACACCGCTTGGCAAAATGCTTACGTGAGCCTGGCTGATTATCCAGATGGCAGTTTACTTCAACTACGAATAATTGCATCGAAGGGGGATGGCATATTTGGTGATATTGCGGTGGATCAAATTCGCCTTCACGGTAGCCAAGTTTTGGATTTCCCCACCAATTTAATCTATGCTGATACTGATGGCGATGGATTTGGGGGAGCCACGGAGCCCATTCTAACTTGCCTGGATGTGGCACCGGCTGGGTTCTCATTCAATAATTTGGATTGTGATGATTCCATGGCAGCGGTGAATCCTGATGCGGAAGAGATACCCTGCAACGGCATAGACGAGAATTGTAATGCAGCAGTGCTCGATGATGATCCTATTTTGCCCACTCCGGAAATGATGAGTGATACCGTATGCTCTGGGGTACTACCAACGATCAGCGCTGCAGCCGATCCGGAGTTTCAAGTCTTCTGGTACACGGAAGCCGATCGATCTAGTGGCATCGTTTGGGTGGGTAACAGCTACCAACCGACCTTGCCCATCAATACGACCTCTTTTCCACAGGTCTACCATTTCTATGCGGAGGTAACGAACTTTGTTTGTACCAGTCCAATCTTAGGAGAAGCCACCATTGTGGTACTACCGGAGCCTGAGGGTATGGTAGTCGAGACACCGGAGGTCTGCCCAAACGAAGTCTTCGACTTAGCCTCGATCAATATCGTGGACAATCGTTTCACTGGTGCGGCATTGACTTTCCATAGTGCTAGTCCGGCCGATCAAATGAATGAGCTTCCCAGTACTGAAGTGTCCATTATCGCAGATTCTGCCTTTGTCTACCTGTTGACTAGTCCTGATGGTTGTACCTATGAAAGCACAGTGACCGTGAATCTTAAGGATTTGCCGGCAATCTCCTTCATGCCTGCCGACTCCTTTTCGCTTTGTCGAGATCTTAGAGATACTGTTATTGCCAATGTTATGGGAGGAGTGCCGCCTTATTCCTACTTGTGGGAAAATGGGAGTACTTCACAGGATTTTCCAGTTGAAGCAGCTAATCAAGCGGGACTGCTGCAGGACTTTACCTTGGCTGTAACTGATGCAGAAGGCTGTACAACAGTAGATACCGTTTTGCTTCAGACTACAAACAGCATCGACTCGCTACGGACGTTTACTACACCAGTTTCAACCTGTGAAGGTTCTGATGGTACGATTACTATTGTACCGCTTAACGGACTTCCGCCCTTTTCCTACGTATGGGAAGACGAGAGCGGAAATTCAAATTCTGGAACCGGTGTAGCTGATACTATTCGACTGATCAATCTGCCGCAGAATACCTATCGAGTAACGATTACGGATTCTTCCGCGGAAGGCTGCGAAGCGAAGCTACGAAACCTGCGGATCCAAGGTCCAGGCTTCCAATTGGGAGAAACGACACTGACTTCACCGACCTGTGCTGGATTTAACGATGGTGAGATATGCCTGGATGTATCAGGGAATGGAAACCTCAGCTACACCTGGTCGAATAGCCAGTCTGGTTCCTGTGCGGAAGATCTCGTAGCAGGTAACTATCAGGTTACGGTGACCAATGGTGAGTGTACTACCGTAGAAAGCTATGATTTAACAGAGCCAGATAGTCTCCAATTATCGATTCAGAGGACTATGCCAAGTTGCGCGGATGAAGATGATGGAGCATTAATGGTAACAGCGCTCGGAGGCACTCCGAATTACGATTATGAATGGGACAATGGTTTTATCATACCGCAACGAGTAGACCTCACGGCGGGTGACTACCCAATTACGGTGACAGATGCCAATGGTTGTGTTTTCACGGACACCATTGCTTTAGGAGCACCGGATCCTCTTCTCATTAGCTTGGACTCCCTGGTAAATATTTCTTGTCCCGGAGAAAATGACGGTTTAATTCGCGTTTCTGGAAACGGTGGAACCGCGCCGTACCAATTCGTTTGGGATGATGGAAACACTGCTCCACAGCGGATTGGATTGGCTCCAGGTACCTATCAAGTTACCGTAACTGATTTCAACAATTGTTCCACAACGGAGAGTTTTGATATCGAACCAGCAATCCCACTAAGTTTAGGATTATCTACAACGGAGCAACCACTGTGTCTTGGCGATGAAACTGGGAGTATTGAGCTTTCGGCATCCGGTGGAACTTCGCCGTACTCATTTGCTTGGAACGACGGATTTACCAGCGACAATCCTGTAAGGGAAGATCTTCCGGTAGGAGATTACTGGGTGATTTTGGCTGATGCCAATGCTTGTGTATCTGACACCCTATTTGTGACGCTTGATCCACAGTCTAACCTCAGCATCACGACTACGCTAACCGAACCAACTTGTGTCGGCTTAAGTGATGGAGCAATTGAGGTTATGGCCAGTGGAGTAGAACCACAGCTCTACAGTTGGTCTACAGGTACAGGCGGCCCCAATTTGCCCGGTATTCCAGTGGGTAGTTATGGACTTACTGTAACGGATGCTCGAGGATGTCTAGTAGATACCACGATTGAACTTGGGGCGCAACAAGTATTTGCTATCGATAGCAGAGTAGTACAACCTTCCTGCTTTGGCGTTAATGATGGGATTATTGATCAGACCTTGATTGAACAAGGACAACCTCCTTTCCAGTTCTTCTGGAACTTTGATAATTCGCAGCATGTGGATCAGATGTTCTTAGGGCGTGGAGACTATCAGTTCACGGTGACGGATGCTATCGGTTGTGAATTTGTCTCGGATACGTTCCGGCTCGATTATCCAGAGCCATTGAACCTGGATATTATAGACTTCCTGGAGATCAGCTGTAATGGCGACGCCAATGGATACATTGAAACACTAGCTTCTGGTGGTACAGGACCATATGATTACAACTGGATCGGCACTGGTAATACTACGGCAACTATTGCGAATGTCCCAGCTGGAGATTATCGCCTGTCGGTAACGGATGCTCGTGGATGTGATTTAGATACGACCTTCGTACTGGTGGACCCAGACGTCATCACCGTTGAAGGTATACTCGATGGAGGCAACGTTTGTGACCCTGATGATCCGGATGTCCTTATTGGCAATGTCACAGGCGGTGTAATGCCGTATGAATACATCTGGACGGGAAGGATCGAAGGGCAAACAATTGTTGATCCTGTTCCTGGCGATTATGTACTGACGGTAGTGGATGCGAATGGCTGTGCCGGCGTATCACCAACGGTAAAAGTCCCAGAGCGAGATGCACCCTTAATGCTAGATAGCTTTGTGGTGAGCCAGGTTAGTTGCTTTGAAGGTACGGATGCCGCATTGACGGCCTACACGAGTGGTGGGTCGGGCAACCTCCGATATCACTTCACGCCAACCTACATTGAGGAATCAGATTCCAATCAAGTTACCATCGCTGGCATCGGCTTTGACAACAGCTACAGTGTCACGGTAACGGACTTAGATACGGGTTGTGAGGTGGCTTCAGAGAAAATTGTAGGTGAACAGCCGGAACCCATTGGTATACAGCGAGATAGTTTCTCTGTGGTTAACTGTTTTGGAGGGGCCGATGGAAGCATATACGTATCAGTAGAGGGAGGTACGACGCCCTATACTTTCCGTTGGACAGACGAGGATGGGGATACCGTGAGTACAATGGAGGATCATCGCTTCGCTACTGCGGGGATCTACGAGTTATTGGTCACCGACTTTAACGGATGTACCGCTACCTATCAAGATAGTAATGTGATTTCCATAAATGAGCTAATAATATTGGCGGATACGCTTGTTGCCAATGTAAGCTGTCGAGGAGGCTCTGACGGTAGCATTGACGTTGAAGTGGGAGGCGGAGTGCCGCCGTTCACCTATCTCTGGTCAAATGACTCGGAGACCGAAGACCTTGAGGATATCACCGCCGGCATCTATACATTAACGGTGACGGATAGTGATACTTGCCGCGCCATTTTCCCAGGCTTACGGGTGACACAACCTGCTACCTTGTTGGAGACCGATGGCGAGGTAGATTCAGTTAGCTGTTTTGGATTTGCAGATGGTTCGATTCAGACATCGATTGAAGGCGGAGGCCCACCTTATCAATTGCGCTGGCGGCGTAATGGCTCGCTAGTACCCTCCCTGCAAGGTTTATTCTTGGAAGACCTGATAGCCGCTAACTATCAACTTGAGGTAGTTGACTCAAATGGTTGCGAAGTACTTACCGATTTTGTTGTTGGCTCACCTCCTGAAATACAAATCGAAATTATCAATGATCCTCCCGGAGCGGATAACCTGATGGCTGTCATAACCGGTGGAGTAGAACCCTATTCCTTACTATGGTCGAATGGAGACACCACGACTACGATAACAGACCTGGTGAGCGCGACCTACGATTTGCTGGTTACAGATGCTACCGATTGTACGGGCGAAGCAACTTTTGTGTTAACAGACACCTGGACCGTGGACGGGGTAGAATGGCAGGTATTGGTATATCCAAATCCCACCAGTAATTGGGTGGAGATACAAATAGAGGGTCCTAATAGCGGGACAGAACTTCTATATGAATGGTTCAACGGGGTAGGAGCGTCTATGGGCATATTAAGGCAATCTGCCCTTGATACTCCTAGATTTGATCTTACTAGCTGGCCAGCTGGAGTGTACTGGCTGCGAGTCAGTGATCCCGAGAAACGTGGATACTGGTTAGAACAAGTCATACGCCTGTAGGCTGACAATTGACATGATTTAACTGGTTTTGTCTTAAGGGGACAAACAGGCCAAGCTACCTGACAGTTTGGTGACCCGTAGCGCTTGATATTGACGTACCTTCACGTCAATATTTTAGTGTTTAGCCTGCTACCAAATTATTCAGACCAATGACTGACCGTTCTTATGAGAGCAATGAGCTGATTGATCGGCTCCCGCCGCACCTCAAGCAATTCATCAAGCCACAGAATTACGATGATTATACGCCCATCAATCAGGCTGTTTGGCGCTATGTTATGCGCAAGAATATCCAGTATCTGTCTCAGGTAGCCCATGAATCTTATTTGGAGGGATTGAAGAAGACTGGAATTTTGGTTGATGAGATTCCGAGCATGTATGGTATGAACCGTATCCTTAAGGAAATTGGCTGGGCTGCGGTGGCAGTTGATGGGTTTATTCCACCAAATGCCTTTATGGAGTTTCAGGCGTACAAAGTGTTGGTTATCGCTTCTGATATTCGGCAGTTGGAGAATATCGAATATACGCCGGCACCAGACATCATCCACGAGGCCGCTGGTCATGCCCCGATCATTGCTAATCCAGATTATGCGGAATACCTACGTCGTTTGGGCGCTGTGGGAGCAAAGGCTATTTTGTCTAAGTATGACATGGATCTGTACGAGGCAGCTCGAAAGCTTTCCATATTGAAGGAGGCCGAGGGAGTATCCGCAACTGAGATTGAAGCGGCAGAAGCGGAAATCGAACGCCTCCAAGCATTAGAAGTGCCTAGGTCAGAAATGGCCCTCATCCGCAACCTACAATGGTGGACAGTTGAGTATGGACTGATCGGTACTGCCGAAGAACCTAGAATTTATGGTGCAGGCCTATTGTCCTCCATTGGTGAGAGCAAATCCTGCATGAAACCACAAGTAGCTAAGTTGCCCTACAATATTAATGCAGCGCTGCAGGACTTCGATATTACCCAACCACAGCCGCAGTTATACGTGACACCCGATTTCTCTCACTTGATGCAGATTCTGGAAGAGTTTGCGAACACCATGAGTGTTCGCCGTGGCGGTTATCGCGGCGTGCAGAAGCTCATAGATTCGAATATGGTAGGGACCATTGAGCTTAGTACCGGCTTACAAGTATCTGGTCGATTCGAACGCATGATCCTCAACGAGGATCGAGAGGTGATCTTCTTCAAGACAAGTGGCCCGAGCGCGTTGGCATATCGGGAGAAAGAGTTGATCGGGCATGGAGTAGAAGCTCACCAAGATGGTTTTAGCTCACCGATCGGCAAGCTCAAGAACATTAGCCTGGCGATCGAAGATATGGGCCCATTTGATTTAAAGGCCTACAATTTCTACGATGGTGAATGGTTGTCTTTCGAGTATGAGAGTGGCATTAAAGTGGAGGGGCAAAACGTGACTGGAATCCGAAACGTTCAAGGTAAGCTCATGCTCATTCAATTGACCAACTGTACCGTTACTTACGGAGATGAGGTGCTCTTCCA
>CAJXOS010000220.1 GCA_913057725.1 uncultured Lewinella sp. | reverse complement strand
CGCGGGGTGCAGAAGCAAAACTCTGTTACGACCACTTCTGCCTTTACGGGGGAATTTCAGAAGGTAGAAACGCGTAACGAATTCCTTAATCTGATCAACGCAAAATTACACTAGTAATAAAACGAGCATGATCTTTTTAATTACAATCGCGTAAGGATAGGGTTGTACAAGATCATGAGAGAATGCAGTGGTTCCAAATGAGCACAAGTTTAAGTGCGATTTGCGACCCTGTAGATAATTTTTAGACAGATGAAAGCATACGTTTTTCCTGGGCAGGGTGCCCAATTTACTGGAATGGGGCAAGACCTCTACAATGATTCTGCTAGCGCAAAAGCGCTTTTCGAAGAAGCGAATGACATCTTAGGTTTCCGTCTATCAGACGTAATGTTCACTGGTGATGATCAGGAGCTCAAAGAAACGAAGATCACCCAGCCGGCTATCTTTCTACACAGTATTGTGAAAGTGAAGGAAGCTGGAAGTGATTTTGCACCAGAGGGTGTAGCTGGTCACAGTCTGGGAGAGTTCTCTGCATTGGTAGCAGCAGGAGCGATGGATTTTGCTGACGGTCTAAAGTTGGTACACGCTCGCGCAATGGCTATGCAAGAGGCTTGCGAAATGCAAAAGAGCACGATGGCCGCAGTTATCGGACTAGAAGATAAGGTAGTAGAGGATATTCTGGCCAATATCAGTGAGGAGATCGTCGTACCTGCCAACTACAATAGCCCTGGCCAATTGGTCATCTCGGGGTCTATTCCAGGTATTGAGGCTGCAAGTGCTCAACTGCAGGAAGCTGGTGCTAAGAAAGTAGTAACGCTCGCAGTAGGTGGCGCTTTTCACTCGCCTCTAATGCAGCCAGCGCAAGATAAATTGGCAGCAGCGATTGAAGCTACAAACTTCCATAGTCCACGCTGTCCGATCTATCAAAACGTAGATGCGCTTCCTCACACTGATCCAGAAGAGATCAAGGCAAATTTGGTGAAGCAGCTTACGGCGCCTGTTCGTTGGACCCAGACCGTTCAGAACATGGCTGCCGATGGATACGCTGAGTTCATTGAGGCAGGCGGTAAAGGAAGTGTACTACGTGGCTTAATCCGTCGTATCGATCGTAAATTAGCTAGCGATAGCCTTTAAAAAATTACGTTGGGCGAAGGATCAATTCGCAAATTCGCTTATCTTTCAGCACTGCTGGTAAAATAAGCATACAGCAGAGGTCATATGTTGGAATCAACTGTAGAGAGTGGCAAAATCCTCTTGGCCGAACCGTTTATGCTCGATCCTAATTTCAAGCGCTCGGCCGTTCTGCTGTGTGATCACAGTAAAGAAGAGGGTAGTGTAGGGTTTATTCTAAATAAGCCCCTGCAAACCAAGATTGATGAACTGATCGAAGAATTTCCTGAGTTTGATGCTGAGGTGTATTTCGGTGGGCCCGTCCAAATGGACACGGTTCATTATCTACACAATGTTGGTAATCTCTTGGAAGAGAGTATCGAGGTTTGCCGAGGCGTTTACTGGGGTGGAGATTTTGAGAAACTGAAGTTTTTGGTGGCTCAGGAAATGATCAAGCCCCACCAGATTCGCTTCTTTGTCGGTTACTCAGGTTGGTCAGAAGGACAACTGGCGGACGAGCTAAGCTACGGCTCATGGGTTGTAGCGAATATGGACGCCAATTATGTCTTTAAGTCTGAACCAGATACCCTCTGGCAATCCATCATGAACAACAAAGGCAACACCTATTCTGTAATTGCCCAAATGCCAGAAGATATTTCCTGGAATTAGGAAGCTCTTAAGCGTAGCCTTGCCTATATTTGCGGCATGAACGAAAAAATTCTGATCCTCGATTTTGGTTCCCAGTACACCCAGCTTATCGCCCGCAGGGTGCGCGAACTGAATGTCTACAGTGAAATTGTGCCCTACAATAAAATACCCGCCCTGGATGATAGCATCCGGGGTGTTATATTATCGGGCAGTCCTTTTTCGGTAAAAGATGAAAATGCTTTGCATCCGGAATTGGAAAAACTGGTTGGTGAACGACCTTTGCTCGGCGTGTGTTACGGCGCACAGTACCTCGCGAATTACTATGGTGGCCAGGTAGAACGGTCTAAGAAACGTGAGTACGGCAAGGCTAACCTCCAAGCTGCTCACGCTGAGGATCCGTTACTGAATGAGATTTCGACAGATTCTCAAGTTTGGATGTCACATGGCGATACCATTACCGCACTTCCAGATCAGTTTGAACTATTGGCCGGCACTGATAGTATTGAGGTAGCGGCTTTTCGTTCGCAAGAGGGTGCCTTTGCTGCCCCTGTTTATGGTCTTCAATTTCACCCAGAGGTTTATCATAGCCTGGAAGGAAGTCAACTGATTCGCAACTTCGTGATGAATATTGCCGGTTGTTCGGGCTCCTGGACTCCTGCTAGTTTTGCGGAAGAAACCATCGAAGGATTACGGAAAAAGATCGGTAGCGATCGTGTCCTGCTTGGTCTTTCCGGTGGGGTGGATTCTACTGTAGCGGCAATCCTTCTGCACCGGGCAATTGGTAAGCAATTGTTCTGCTTCTTTGTAGATAATGGCCTACTGCGAAAGGATGAGTTCGAGGAAGTTTTGGCTTCTTACCAAGGAATGGGGCTTCAGGTTTTTGGAATCGACGCCAAAGAACGCTTTTATCGGGAGCTTGAGGGCGAACAGGATCCTGAAGGTAAGCGTAAAATCATCGGTCGCGTCTTCATTGACGTGTTTATAGAGGAAGCGGCTAAGCTAAAAGATATTAAGTGGCTGGGGCAAGGAACAATCTATCCGGACGTTATTGAGTCGGTATCTGTTCATGGTCCTTCCGTGACCATTAAGTCACACCATAATGTTGGTGGTCTACCGGATTACCTGCATCTAGATATTGTAGAACCGCTGCGAATGCTCTTCAAAGATGAGGTGCGTCGTGTTGGTAAAACACTGGATATTCCAGACAGTATCCTGGGACGCCATCCTTTTCCTGGACCTGGACTAGGAATTCGTATATTGGGGGCGATAACACCAGAAAAGGTGGCGCTGCTACAGGAAGCTGACGCTATTTTTATCAACAACCTGCGTAGCTCTGGTTTGTATGATAAAGTTTGGCAAGCAGGCACTGTATTACTCCCAGTACAATCCGTTGGAGTGATGGGAGATGAGCGGACATACGAGAAGACCGTGGTATTGCGCTGTGTAAATTCTACGGATGGTATGACTGCAGAATGGAGCCATCTACCTCATGATTTCTTGGGCAAAGTGTCCAGCGAAATCATCAATAACGTAAAAGGAATTAATCGCGTTGTATATGATATCAGCACCAAGCCACCGGCAACCATTGAATGGGAATAAGTATTTTTCTGCCTTCCAATGGATGTGCGCCCTATTATTTGGTGTGCTGCTTTTTTCTTCTTGCGAGCTTTTTAAGCCAATTTCGCAAGGTGGAGGTACCAATCCTAAGGATGACAAAGAAGAGCTAGACCCTATTCAGGGAAGAAGAGTTTATGATCCTGCAACGGGGACCTTCGTGGTAGTGCAAAATGCACCTACAGATCCGATGGATACCATCCGTTGGCGTGATATCCCGTCATCATTGGAACCGCCAATTTACTCCACCTCTGCACCTGTTGCTCAGAATCCTGGTGGAACTAATCCGGTGACCCCAATCGGCATCGGTGAGGGTAACTCTCAATTACTTTCTTCTTACAATGTGGCGGTCGTACTGCCATTCTTGTCAGATCGATACAACAGCGTTGACGGAAGAATTGCTTCGAATTCCATCTGGGCACTCCAGTTCTATAATGGAATGGAAATGGCCTTTGATGAACTTGATCAGGCTGGCATTTCTTTGAACGTTAATGTAATTGATACTAAGGCGAATCCGCGTGAGGTTAGCAGCTTAGCTCGCTTCAATCGCGATCTGAATAGTGCCCATATGATTATCGGGCCTTACTTGCGTGATAACGCATCAGTCTTAGCGGAAAAAGCGCGCTTAACTGGTGCGGTTTTGGTATCGCCACAGTCGGCCTCCTCTTCTATTTCGGCTCGCAATCCGAACTACGTACAGGTCAAGCCAACTTTGGCAACTCACTGTAAAGCCATCATGCAGCATGCGCTGCAAGATCATACCCGCGAACAAATTGTATTGGTGGGCATGGATACGGAAGCCGAGGCAGCACGCTTCGATTACTTCCAAAAAGAGTATGAACGTCTGAACGGATTGGAGGATACAGAGCCGCTGAAGCGTCTGTTGATTGATACTACCCAACTAGACATGCAGGAAGTGGACCTCAAGCCTTGGTTTAGCTTCGATAGAGAAACGGTCTTTATTGTTCCTAGTTGGAGTCAAGAATCCTTTATCTATAACTTCCTACGTAAGTTGGATCTCGATCGTCAGCAGTATCAGATGGTGCGGGTTTACGGCATGCCGCAGTGGATGGATTATGAGCGAATTGATTTTGACTATTACGAAAAACTCAATGTACATGTGAGTAGTAGTAGCTTTATCGACGATCTCAACCCTGATATCCGGGCTTTCAAGCGCCGCTACTATGATCGCTATGGCGAAATTCCTTCAGATCAGGCATTTCTTGGTTATGATGTGACCAACTATTTCTGCCGCATGATTAACACCTATGGAACGAAGTTTCAGTACCGTCTGCAAGAAAACGTGGACGAATTACTACATACTGATTTCCAGTTTCAACCGGTTATTATACCTACTACAACAGGTGTTGAATTTCCTCAGGTAGAACGTTGGGAGAATCAATTTGTCAATATTCTGAAGTTCCAGAATTACCGCTTTACTAAAGCTGAGTAAGCATGTCAGGTCTTACTGATCAGCGGCGAGAACGTCTTCGTTCGGTAGCATACCGGAGGCAGGCTGATTTTACCGTCATCCTGGAGAACGTGCATGATCCGCACAATATCAGTGCGGTACTTCGTTCCTGTGAAGCTGTGGGGATAGCAGAAGTGTTTATTCTTTACACCGAAGAAGAACTCCAAGAAGAATTCATAGAGATTGGGAAGAAGAGTTCGGCCGGTGCCCGTAAGTGGTTAACGGTGAACTACTATACGCAATTGGATAACTGCTTTAATGCTGTGCGTTCCAGGTATGATCATATCTATGCAACGCATATGGCAGAGAATGCAGTGTCTCTCCATGAATTAGACCTGTCTGAATCTGTAGCGCTCTTGTTTGGAAACGAGCACGATGGCGTTAGTGAGGAAGCCTTGGCCCGAGCAGATGGCAACTTCCTTATTCCTCAAATGGGGATGGTTCAAAGTTTGAATATTTCGGTCGCCTGTGCTGTGAGTGTCTACGAGGGCCTACGTCAACGATTGGCGAAGGACTTCTACGGAGAGAATAATCCAGCTGAGTCCGCACAACAGGAGGCATTATTCCAAGACTACGTGCGGCGACATGAGGAACGCACTTCCGGCAAGAAAGTACGCCGACTGGATTAAGATTCTACACTTTTTAATAGTTAGGTCATGTTAAAGAAGATACTCTTGGCGCTTACCGCCCTGATAGGGATAATGTTATTCAGTGTATACCATTCTGATCTCAGTCGAGAGGAACTTTGGAAACGCTATTCCTACGAAGAAAGTAAGACCATGGACTTGGACGGAATGCCCGTTCACTTTCGCGATATTGGGGAGGGAACACCAATTGTTTTACTTCATGGCACCGGAGCTTCTCTACATACCTGGCACGGTTGGGTCAATCACTTGTTGGATAGCTTTCGACTAATTTCTGTAGACCTACCGGCCTTTGGCTTGACCGGGCCTCATCCAAAGCGAGATTACAGTATTGCGGCTTACGTTGAATTCGTTGACCAGTTCGTCCAGCAGATTGGTGTAGATAGTTTTGCGCTGGCTGGCAATTCTCTTGGTGGGTTAATTGCGTGGTCTTATGCCGCAGATTACACGGATAAGATCACAGAATTAATACTACTAGATCCATCGGGCTTCCCTGGCTTAAGTGCTGCCGATAAGGCACCACCGCTACCCATGCGTTTAGCACAGAATCCAATCAGTGCTGCATTACTTAAGCGACTCACTCCAAAGTCAATCATCGAAAAATCCCTATTGGATGTATATGCGGATGATTCCAAAGTGGATCAGCCATTAATTGACCGCTACTTTGATATGAGTCTCCGTGAAGGGAATCGCCAAGCCTTTGTAGATCGCTCCAATACTGCCAGAAGTATAGATACGCTTTCGCTAAGGAATATCCACCAACCAACTATGATCATGTGGGGAGAGGAAGACCTGTGGATACCAGTGGGGGATGCAGAGCGATTCTCGAGATTACTTCCTAATGATACGGTGGTCATTCTTCCAAACATTGGGCATGTTCCTATGGAAGAAGAACCAGTTTTAACGGCACAGGTAATTGCCGACTGGCTACAAAAAGTACGAGACTAAGGGGCAAAGAAAAAGGGAGAACATAAGCTCTCCCTTGAAAATGGTATGTAAAATAGATAGCCTCTTGGTAATATGCAGTAAACGCAAATAGAATAGGCGCTGGTATGCGACCTAGCTATTTCCTTTGCGATAGTCTGCCAGGAATTTCTCCAAACCAATATCCGTCAATGGGTGCTTTAGCATACCCAAGAATGAACTTAACGGACAGGTCACAACATCTGCACCAGAAATAGCTGCATCCACAATATGCTTAGAATTGCGGATGGACGCGGCCAAAATCTCTGTCTCAAATCCCTGTATAGCGTAGATCTCTGCGATCTGCTTAATCAAATCCATGCCCTCCCAATTGATATCGTCAATACGACCAATAAAAGGAGATACATAGGTAGCGCCGGCTTTAGCTGCTAAGATCGCCTGTGCACCGCTAAATACGAGGGTGCAGTTCGTTGGGATACCATTCTCGGTACACCAGCTAAGCGCCTTTACGCCTTCTTTAATCATCGGAACCTTAACTACGATATTATCAGCAATATCTGCTAAGGCCTTTGCTTCTTCCACCATTCCGGCGAAGTCCGTCGAAATTACCTCGGCACTTACATCGCCATCTACGATTTCACAAATGGCAGCATAGTGCTTAAGAATGTTGTCTGTACCGGTGATGCCTTCCTTCGCCATCAATGATGGGTTAGTCGTTACACCATCGAGAATACCGAGGTCTCTGGCTTCTTTGATATCGTCAAGATTAGCCGTGTCGATGAAAAACTTCATGTTAGATTGTGAACTTGGAGAGGTGGGGAAAAGAAGGTGAGCAAACACACCAGTCGCTACAACCTCGTACCCTTGCTGCGTTTCCGCCCTGGGGGAGTTAGAGGGAGCTGACTCTGTGCCGCCCACCGGGGGCAAAGCTAGATAAATAGATTGTGAACTACAAATTTTTTGAACACTCCTTAATCTGTAGTTTCATGCCTCTATTTATGTTGCTAGCTCTTAATGATTCCGGTTTTTTCACCGAAGTAATGTACAAACTGCCTCATACTTGTCGCTAACTCAGCATTCTGTGTTGCTTTGAAGTAGGTGTCGGCTAATCCTCGGAGCGTCTGGAAGACGAAACGATCCATTTCGATTACTTGCATTTCTGTTGTCCACAAGTCAATTTTGAGCGTGTCTTTTGATTCCTCGTCAAATAATGACAATAACATGGCCTTTGCGTGTTGCTGACCGTTTGGATTATCGGAAGCATCCCAATCAATGCTGACGGGGCGTTTTTCCTCGTTTAATCCTACCTTAATATTGATATCGCTGGTTTGAATTACTTCTTTACTCATGCTAGTTTTATTTGCGGCGACAAAGCTACAACTTAAGAGGATATTCTGACGGTAAATGCCTTGGATTATAAGGCTTTGGGCTAGTATTCTACAGTAAGAGTATAGTATCGAGCACCAATTCCACCCCATATGCCCAAACCACCCTCAATATTATGATCGACTCTGGTGTAAGAGGAGAACGGCCCCTGATTGGCTCGGCTAAATTCTAAGGTGTTCCAAAAATTGAAATGCTCCTGGTTGATACTCATCCACTTAATGGTAATCTCGTCTCCAACGCGGAATAAACCAAAGGTTTCCTGGTCAAATTCGCCATCTAGTGGTTCTGCTTTTGCCAAGGGTAACTCAAATTCTTGTCCTTCGAATAGAAGGTCATCTGTGACTGATCCGAAGGGACGCTCAAAGGGACCGTCTTCAATTTGAGTGAAGTAGCGGTAGAAATTGGACATTGCTGGTGGATCACTTAGAAAGACCCGAAGCTGTGCCAAGGTATCATTGGGTTCCCCAGGAGGGGGCGTAAAGTACAGTGAATCTAGTGGTACGATCGGTGGAATAGTAGTAACTGCTGAAAGTTCTTTGCCCTCCGCTTTAATGTTCAACTCATAGGTGTTTCCTGCTTCACCTAGCATCTGAAGACTCAAGTCTACATAGACGCAGAAGTTAATTCCAAGGCTATCGATATCGACACCAAGCAGGTCTGCGGCCTGTTCTCTGAATTCTTCCGGCACATCTTCTAAGCACAGCTCAGTCAGTTGCACCGTAGTCGATCCATCAGAAACGGTGACTTCAGCGTCACGCACAAAGGCGTCGCTGAGTTGCTCCGGACTCAACTCACTAAAGAACGCAAAGCTGCGTGTAAGGAAAACGTAGGGTGGGGTAGGCCGGTCACCGGCTTCGATGTAGCCTTCAACAACAATTTGCTCTTCCACGTCTACTACCGGAGGAATAAACTCTTCCTCGCAATTCCAGCAAGCTAGTGAAATTAAGCCCAATACTAGAAAAGTGTAAAAATGACTGCGGATCATCATAGAACCACGCTTTTAGGAACAGCACGAAAATAAAAGGCGGTTTTGTTTTTCATAATCGTTAGCTAAATGCTTCAATTTAAGTGTGCTAACTATTTGAAAAACTTAGGAAAATCG
>CAJXOS010000219.1 GCA_913057725.1 uncultured Lewinella sp. | reverse complement strand
AGTACTGTCCAAAAATTAAAATCAACATCTAAGTTTTCCGAAAACTTCCTGTGTCACTTCCTAACGGTCGCTCCGTGGTCAGCTTTAGGAAAACATGTTGATTTAATTATTTCGACGATTCCTATCCACCTTTGCCGAAGGTAATGATGTGCCCATCTGGATCTTCAATATCAAAATCGCTCATTTGGTAGTCTCGTTCCGCGGGAGGATTTTTGATACGGACACCTTTCGCTAAGCAGTGCTGGTAAATCTGTTCCAGGTCGTAGACAAAAATGTACCAAGCGCAATGTTCCTTAGATGGGCTTTGGTCGTCTGCTCGCTCACTCAGATGAACGCTTACCCCTCCTTTTTTCAATACGGCATAGGTAACCGGCGTACCCCAGGAAAAGGTCAACTCAAAGGGAAGGCTTTCAGTGTAAAAGCGAATTGACTGTTGAACATCTTGTACAGGAAGGACAGTAGCTGCGTGCGAAAAATTATCGGGTGAGGTCATGCGCCTGGGCGTATTTTCTGGTAATGAGTGAATTAGATCATAACTCTAATTTGTCGGCAAACATATAGAGCCTTAATCCTCCTTCAATTTCGAGCTATTATTTTCTAATTTCAAGGCCTTATGGGCAAATCGGCTATCAGATGGCTGAGTGATGCAGCGAGCAACGGCCTTTTCCCGATTAGTATGATAACGCAACACTTATGAAACTTTCTATCACACCTGTATTCGCGCTATTCTTTCTAGTGCTGATGGGCTGCCAGCCCGTCGATTCCACCGAGCAGTCGGAAACTGAACAAATCTCCGGTGCTTACGAAGCGCTCCAATTCTTTGGCAAAAGAACAACCTATCCGGAAACGCAAATTCCGGAACAGGCCTACTTCCAAGCCTGGCATGAGCACGAACGCCTGCGGCAAGAAGCACCCCAGCTACGCGGTGGAGGTACGATGCCCTGGGAAAGCATGGGGCCAGTCAACCGCGGAGGACGTACCTTGGCCTTAGAGTTTAACCCGCTCAACCCCAACACGCTCTGGATCGGTACTGCCAGTGGTGGTCTCTGGCGCAGCTACACGGAAGGGCTCGGGGCCGAAGCCTGGCACTATATTGAAACTGGTTTTCCAGTGCTAGGGGTATCTACCATTGAATTCCCTCCGGCCGATTCCTCTACCATCTACATCGGTACTGGTGAAGTTTACAACTATGAAGCTGCCGGTACTGGAGCTGCTTACCGAAGTACGCGAGGCAGCTACGGTATGGGAATCTTAAAGTCTACCGATGGTGGCGAAACCTGGGCGCTTAGCCTCGACTGGAGCTACGATCAAAACCGGGGCATCTGGGCCATCAAAGTTGATCCCCAGAACCCTAGCACCGTTTATGCAGCTACGACACACGGCGTATATAAAAGCACCAATGCTGGTGGTGACTGGGAAGAGGTCTTAGATGTAGCCATGGCCAACGATCTGGTAATCCATCCTGAGAATACCGACATCATCGTAGCTGGCGCAGGTAACTTGGGCTCCCTCAATCGTGGTATCTATCGCTCAACCAACGGAGGCGACACCTGGGTAGAGATTACCGATAATATCCCATCCGATTTTCAAGGGAAGATTCAGTTGAACTACGCTCCTTCTAATCCTGACATTCTCTACGCCAGTATTGGTAATGGTTTTGGCTTCAGTGATGGTGCTACCTGGCTTTGCCGGTCCGAGAACTTTGGTGCAAGCTGGACAGTAGTAAACGAAGAAGATTATAGCCGTTGGCAAGGGTGGTTTGCCCATGACGTAGATGTAAGCTTAGATGATCCAGACGAGATCGTAGCCGTGGGCATCACGGCCTGGCGCAGTACCGATGGTGGCCAGTTTCTAATTGAAGAAGCGGGAGGTGGCATCGGCGACGTTAATCCTGATCCGGGAGACAACTCACCAAGAGAACAAGTACACTCTGACTGCCATGATGTGCAGTGGCACCCTACTGACCCTAATATCGTTTACGTAACCAGTGATGGTGGTGTACACCGCTCTACTGATCGTGGGCAGACTTATCAGTTTGTGAACGGTGGTTTACAGAATTGCCAATTCTACAATGGTTTTTCCAACTCACTACAGAACTCTTCCTTCTGTCTGGGTGGCCTGCAAGACAATGGAACCATCAGCTGGAATGGTGATAATACCTGGACAGTCATCGCTGGCGGTGACGGTAGCTGGTCGGCCATTAACCCTGAAAATGATACTACCTTCTACGTCTCCTCCCAACGTCTCAATGTACGACGGAATCGTCCGGAGGAGGGCTGGCGAGGCATGGATATACCTGAAATAGCCGACCCGGTCTTTATTGCACCCTATGTCATTTGCCCTAGCGATGGTGATATTATTTATGCTGGAAATGCCGGTATCGCCAAAACTGTTGATGGAGGCGACACCTGGGAACTCACCATTGGTGGCTCACTGCTGGACGGCGGAAATCCCGTGCTCAGCATCGGTGTAGGTACAGATCCGGATGTGGTGTACTGTGCTACTGCACCTACCAATCTTTTTGGCGGAAGCCGTAGTAGCTTCTTTGTCACGCAAGATGGCGGTACTACCTTCAGCAACCGTACCGGTACCCTACCCGATCGCTACCCGATGGATATTGCGCTAGATCCAAACAACGACGCGACGGCCTATGTCGTCTTCAGTGGCTTTGGAACCGGGCACGTCTTCAAAACCACCGATTACGGCGTGAACTGGACCGACATTACTGGTGAACTACCAGATATACCTACCAATGCAGTAGTTGTTGATCCTGATATTCCAGATAACATCTATGTAGGCAACGACTTCGGCGTATACGTTTCTAGGGACGGTGGCGGAAGTTGGGAAAGCTTCCAGGAGGGCCTGAATACCGCCACTATGATTTTCGATCTGGTAATCTCCCCTAGCGATCGGAAGCTGCGCGCCGCCACTCATGGCAATGGTGCATATCAGCGCGATCTACTGGAGTTTGATGTGTCTACAGACGAATTAGCCTCACAGTTGTACGGACTAAAACTGTACCCCAACCCAGCTACTACTGTGACCACAATTGAGTTTGAACTGCAAGAAGCACAAGAGCTCCAACTACGCCTGGTGAACGTTGCGGGACAGGTAATTCAAGAGCGGGCAGCGACCAATTACCCTGCTGGCCAGCACCGCATTAACTGGTCTTGTGAAGGACTGAGTGCAGGTAATTACTTCCTGCAGTTAGAAGCTACAACTGGTGTGCGAACGCAGAAGCTCGTCATCATAGAGCAATAAGAAGTGATAGGCTCCGGAACAGTTCCTTAAGTAGAGAAGTGTTCCGGAGCCCCTCCCCTAGCGGTGATAATCCTTATTAGGTTGTTCTGACGATGATCATGGATCTGGTGCTCACCTTGGCGTAACTTCCAAGGAGTGAGATTCGAAAAATAAAACCAGATCGATATGAAACGTAGAATCCTCATCATGGGAGCCGCCGGCCGCGATTTCCATAACTTCAACACCGTCTACCGCGACAATGAGGCCTATGAGGTGGTAGCCTTCACGGCTACTCAGATCCCCAACATCCTCGGTCGCCGGTATCCTGCTGAACTAGCGGGCAAGCTATACCCCAAAGGTATTCCTATCTACGACGAAAAAGAGTTATCCATCTTAATCAAAGACCTCAAAATCGACGATGTGGTCTTTGCCTATTCTGATGTCTCCTATGAATACCTGATGCACAAGAGTGCCCTGGTGAATACTGCAGGTGCCAACTTTGTACTATTGGGTCCGGGTGAAACGGCTATCAAGAGTACGAAGCCGCTGATTAGTATCGGTGCTACTCGTACCGGGTGTGGTAAGAGTCAAACTGCTCGTCGATTGATTCAACTCCTAATTGATCAAGGCCTAAGTGTTGTGGCTATCCGCCACCCAATGCCTTATGGCGACCTGGCCGCCCAGAAAGTGCAGCGCTACGCTACACTAGAGGACTTGAAAAAGTACGATTGTACCATTGAGGAAATGGAAGAGTACGAACCTCACATCGTCCGGGGTAATGTCATTTACGCTGGTGTAGATTATGAGGCGATTCTTCGTGCTGCCGAGAATGATCCGGCAGGATGTGACGTCATCGTTTGGGATGGCGGTAACAACGACTTCCCATTTTACCAATCCGATCTACACATCACCGTAACGGATCCGCACCGAGCAGGTCATGGTATGCACTACTACCCTGGTGAAGTGACGCTCCGGATGTCGGATGTCGTGATTATCAACAAGATCGATAGCGGATATCCCGATGACATTGCCAAGATTCGTAGGACAATCGAAGAAGTCGTACCGAAGGCAACTGTTATTGATGCAGCTTCCCCAATCCATGTAGCAGAACCAGAAATCATCCGCGGCAAGCGAGTGCTCGTCATCGAAGACGGACCGACGCTGACCCACGGTGGCATGCAACTTGGGGCAGGCACCCTGGCTGCCGAAAAATTCGGCGCTTGTGAATTAGTAGATCCTCGCCCTTATCTGGTAGGACAGCTGAAGGATACCTTCCTGACTTATCCTGGTATTGGTCCATTGCTTCCAGCCATGGGCTACGGCGAAGAACAACTCCGCGACCTGGAGGCTACCATCCGAGCATGTGACTGTGACGCAGTCGTTATTGGTACGCCGATCGACTTGAGTCGAGTGATCAACATCAAGAAGCCTTCTACCCGAGTCTTCTATGATCTACAATCCATCGGTGAGCCTAGCTTGGAGACTGTAGTGAATGAATTTCTGTACAAGTACAATGTGACGCCCACCCTGGCCGAGCATGTGTTCTAAGTACAGTTTTAATACTCGTGACTAAGAGTGACTTAGCGACCTATCTAAACACTGCCCGTCTTGCTGCTGCAGGGCGGGTGGTTTTTATTTGGCCCTCCCATAGAATCGCTCTAGCACCTGCCCAAAGGCCATAGGATTATGCAACCAGGGGATATGTCCGGCTCCATTAATCTCTACCAAAGTAGATGTCGGATAGCGCTTTTGCACCTCTTGTTTACTTTCGCCATAAATATCGTTAGCTCCGTAAGCAATCAGAACGGAGAAAGGTGGATCTTGTACTGTTGAAAGTGACTTATAAGCGATAATAGCTGCTCTTGTTTTATTGACTGGTTTAGCATGGACAGTCTCTAATTGCATTCGATTTACATGGAGGTCAGGAAAGCCCTGGTGATAGTTCTTCAAGACTTGGAAGAATATTTTTCGGTAAGCACGGTCGCTTCCCAACAGTCCCAATAAAGAGTTCCAACCCATGCCCATCCAATTCCAAAATCCAGCAGCCCGCTTATTGAATTGCATTACTTCCTTTTCCGTTTGCTGCCAAAGTGTATTGGTTCCTGAAGCAGGACTGCATAAGAAAAGGCTCTTGATACGTTCCTGTCTTTCCTCCGCATAAATCTGCGCATACAATCCACCCCATGAATGTCCAAAGAGATGGAAGGTGCTAATCGCAAAATGCTCAGCGATCGCATCAATATCAGAGATATAAGCAGCCATTGAATAGTCTTCGTCCGGGTTAGTAGAAAGGCCCGTACCACGTTGTTCAAAGGTAACTACCCGATACTGCTTATTGAGCTCAAAGGCTACTTCCGACATGGGGTCTGGCACTCCAGGACCACCATGTAGAAGAATAATTGTTTCTGCATCTGCCTGTGGATATACGGTCACATGCAGGCGAACGCGCCCATTCGGGATGAAAAATTGATCAAGGTCGGTCATCAATGGTGTCATCGCTTCTTTTTTTTGATGTTGTGCTGTAGTTTGGCTTTGTGTTCTTAGGGGAGCAATTGAGCATCAATCTTATCGAGCAGGCGCTGATCGGAAAAACCTGACTTATTCGTAAGGACATAACTGGCAATTCTCAAATGAGGGTACACCCTGAGTTCCAGGTAGTGGCCGCCACCGCCGCCCGCATGATGGCAATAGTATTGAGTGTTACACTGTCCTGTGAACCACCCCAGGGAATGACCACTCAACCTATCACTTGCCAGCAACTGCTCCTGGAACATCATTTCTAGGGAACGGGCCGACAAGATTTTCTCATTCAATAGGTCTTGTAAGAATCGATTTAATGCGCGTGGAGTTGCTAGTAACCCGCCGTAAGCAGAGCCGTTTAGGTACAATTTCTTGATTGGAATGAGTCCGTCTACCTTAGACTCCGTGAATTTGGCTTTATCCATGAGCAATCCCAAAACCCATCCCGCAAAGCCAGCATCATGATAACCGGTCACTGCTTCATTATCATTCCAGTGAAAACTAATTTCTGGATAGTCCTGCAGAAGACGCTCTTCCATGTACTGCCGATAAGGCATTCCACTTACTGCTTGAATGATCTCTCCGAGCAACAGGAAGTTAAGATTTGAATAAACAGCCTTTCTACCGGGCCTCGCCCTTACCTTGGCTTTGGATTCCAGGATAGTTTTAGGGAATGCTGAATAATCGTATTCGGTTTCTTCTGCAGCTAGATGAATCCAGGAAAGCGGAATCGGGTTATTCAACCCAGACTGATGGGATAGTAACTGCCGGATAGTTAACTCACCAAAGCGAGAGTAGCCAGGCAGGTAGCTAGCCAATTGATCATCGATATTGAGCATGCCAGCTTCCTGGAGTCGCAGAATCCCTATAGCCGTAAAGGTCTTGGTAATGCTAAAGAGAGGAAATTGTGCTGTTTCCCCTATCGATCGATCGCTACTGACCGATAAAGTCCCTTTGGCAAATTGGTGCTCAACACTATCAGCAGTGAGCATTGAGTAGTAGGCACCTGGTGCTTTTATCAGGCGATCTAGATTCGGGTTTATAGCTTTTGTCGATTCCAAAGTCATGGTATTCATCAGGTGGTTAATTTTGTATTCTTAGTCAAAATTAGCCGGCCCAAATCCGCCATGTATTAACAAATGATAAAAAGACTAAGTGCCCGATAAATTCTTTCGCAAACGGCTTAGGGTAATATTCGTGATTCCAAGATAGGAGGCAATATGCGGGTGCGGAATCAGGTTTTCGAGCATAGGATAGGTATCACGAAACTTTATGAGACGATCACTTGCAGTAAGTGCCGCCAAGCCCATTTCTTTATCTACTTTCTTGATCAATTCATTCCGCATCACCGTCTGTCCAAAATTGCGTATTTCTTCATGGTCGATCCGCATTTGTTCGAATACGGAAACAGAGATAGAAGCTAACCTCACTGATGTTAAAGCCTGCAAGTTGTAAAGCGATTTACCCTCGACGGTCCGCGCAAGGTTCGGGGTGACTACCGTATTATCGGTATAGAAAGAAAGCGTTGTCTCTTCAAAGAGTGGGTTAATCAAAAAGCTACGGCAGATTCCCTCAAGGATAAAGTACTCTTTTCGATTCCAGGAATCACTCTCAATGATCAGTTCCTTCTTATTGTATTCCTCAATGGTCAGTTCGCTTTCAATCAGCTCTAGTGATTGGCGAGAAAGAGGATAGATTCTGTCCGTGATATTCTTAATCACATGGGCCATCTTGGTAGCTTCAGTTTTTCCAAATTTACGGCTCTTTAGGCTTACTATTCCTTCGTCACAAAATCAGGCCAACGGCGCATGTATTGGACAAACTTAGGGCTAAGCCCCTCGGCCGCCAGATATTCCGGGCTGACGGGTATTGCCGTAGGCACAAAGCCTGCATCTGCAAGTACTTGCTTCGGGAAGTCATGATGCAGGATCGCGGAACGACCAATGGTCACAAAATCGACGCCGCTTGCTAAAACCTTATGGACATCTTCACCCGTACGGATATTACCGGCCACGGTCAACAGTACATTCTTGAAATCGACTTCTGTCACATGAGTAAGCAGCGATTTACCCTGATATTCCTCCTCGGCAGGCAGCTTCGTGTAATCCCAAATGGAGATGTCGATAAAATCAAGCTTACCGCCATCTACTAACCATTCACACACTTGCTTGATCTCAGGCAACTGCATCCCAAAGCGTTCTGGTGATAAACGGATACCTAGTAGAAATTCATCGCCACAGCTTTGTCGTATTCCGTCGACGATTTCGAAAATCAAGCGGGCACGATTCTCTAATCCACCCCCGTATTCATCCGTTCGCTGATTGATCTTTGAACTTAGAAACTGGGTGAGGATATAGCCATGGGCACCGTGTACCTCTACCCCATCGTAGCCACTCTTTTGAGCACGTACCGCAGCGGCGATAAAGTCTGCTCGTAGTTGATGTACCTCGGCCAATGTAAGTGCTCGGCAACCGTATTTCTCGATCGCTGATGGACACACGGGAGCCTCGCCAATTAGATCCGCTGGTGATCGCATGCCGGCATGATGAAGCTGCGCTACCGCCAAGGCGCCCTCTGCCTGTATAGCAGCAGCCAAGCGTTGATGCCCTTCGACATGTTCATCCCCAAAGATTCCCAGTTGACCTGGAAAACCCTGCCCCACAGCCTGTACGTGCGAAGCACAAGTCATCACCAACCCAAAACCACCTTTTGCCCGCTTGGTGAGCCAGTGATATTCTTCGTCCGATAATCGGCCATCATCATGGCTTTGCGTATTGGTAAGAGGGGCCAGCATAAAACGGTTTTTCATGCTGGCGCCTGAAGGAAACTGAAGAGGTTGTTCAGGGGATATCATATTCTTCTTTTATGCAGTGACAAATCTACAATGACTCGTAGATTTCAAGCTATTGTATCGTTCTAAAAATACTTCACGTTAAGTGATACCTCAACAATACATAACATGTGTTTCCACTCCTGGGGTTGTTCATTTTTAGCTTCGCTGCTACTCCGTGGTGTCCATCGCAACAAAAACGAACCAAAAAATGCCCCGACGATGAATGTCGGGATCTAAGGACTTGTCCCGCTAACTATGAGGAGCACAGCGACGATCACCGAAGGTAAACTCGCTCCGCTCAACTCCGAGGAACGAAGTGACGATCACCGCAGGTAAACAGTA
>CAJXOS010000218.1 GCA_913057725.1 uncultured Lewinella sp. | reverse complement strand
TAACTGTTCGGTGATCCGTTCATCAAAAATTTGTTCCTGATAGTCTAAATCGGAGCCTATCATTCTAAATCTTCCAGCCTGTCCCTGGCAGTTGACAATAAAACGGATTCTTATCCAACCACTTTGAGCTGTTTCTACTGGCCGGTACGCTTCTTCAAATCGTTTGCGCTCGGCCGGCGTGAGATATTTACGATTACCCGAAGCATCGAAAAGCTGAATATTGGGCATGTTACAACTTCCCTAATAGATAATGAGTAAGAACAGGTTCATCATAGAAAGGGGAGGGGCAAAAGACAAGCATATCACGCTAGAAATTTACACACTATAGATAATAGTGGGTAAGTTAGCTGAAGCACTTTCGCATTTTGATTGTTGTCCGAAAGAACGAGCTGTTATCAGCTTTGTGAATAAGCAAGAAATGGAGAAGAGACGGAAGAATCCTTTCGCCTTCTGTGCAGCAGAAGACGAATACTCAGGGCAAATGAATAGGAGCTCCCGTAATGGTCGCACCTTAAATTGCAATACGAGTTCGATATGACAGATTAAATCGGTAGGATAAGAAAAGTGCTGATTATCCTCTTTTCTCTCGCCGAGAAGTTCTTATCTAAATGAAAGTAATCTTTCGCTTACACACACCGCACTTGCGTCATAACTAAAATTCGCATATGTTTGTCTACGATACAACTTGAAGAGACATCTATTTACTCTCATAGATGCAACACTAACATACACGCGCCTCCTCCTGTCCCCACATTAATTTATCTCGAGGAAGGTTTTTAGATCGCTGTGCATACACACACGCACAGCCCGTTCTAGGTTTAGTATTACTCTACAATAACGCTCTCGCTATTGTGGAATATTTCAATATTTAAATATCACCTTTCATGAATGCACTAAAAAACCGTAAAGAGCTCATTATCTTATTAGTTCTCTCTCTATTTTTTTTACAAAAAACTCTAGCCCAGGACAAACCATGCCTCTTTGACGAACTACTAGACAACAGTCTAGTCGCGGCAATAGACCAACACATGACAACAATATCGCCATCTGCAAGTGGTGGTGGTGGAGGGAGTTTTATTCTTCCTATCGTTGTTCATATCATGCATGATAATGGTGAAGAAAACATAAGTAACCAACAGGTCTACGAAGCTGTTGCACGGGCTAATTCACAGCTTGCTGGCGTAGCTGGTGGAGTAGATGTGCAAATTGAATTACGCTTAGCCCAAATTGATCCAGATGGAAATTGCACTACTGGAATTACAAGAACACAACTACAAGTTCCTGATGTTGATCCAATAGAGATTGAAGACGATATTGCTTTTAAGGATAATATTCGTTGGCCCGTCGATAACTACTTAAACGTTTGGATTGCTAGATGTATCCTACCTGACCCTGATTGTTCTGATGATTCAGCCGTACTAGGATATAGCTACTTCCCTGGAGCCGACCCAAGGGTCGATGGAATTGTAATTACTCATCGCTTTTTCGGCACATCTGGAGTCGCTACAGAAAACATCTCTAACACACTCGTTCATGAACTTGGCCACTATTTAGGACTTGCGCATGTTTGGGGACCTGACTTTGATCCAGTGTGTGGATCAAACGGAAAATGTCATGAAGAAGAAGATTGTGAAACAGCAGGAGACCGCGTTTGTGACACTGCTCCATGCCGAGGACCAGTACTAACAAATTCATGTGAAGATATCCCCCCTTTCTGTGAAGGATTATGCCCTAATTTTCCTGTAGGAGTATATACCTATCCAAAATCTAATTACATGTCCTACACTCACGCTTGTCAAAATAAATTTACAGAAGGGCAAGCTGAAAGGATGCATATTATTACACCTGCCTTTCGTCCAGTACTGCTGTCTGAAGCAAATTTGATTTCTACAGGGGTGATTAATGCCGTAGATCCTGATCCAGTAATAATAAGTTCTGATGAAACGTGGACTGTTAGTGGGGTAGGAAATGGAGGAGTCGTGGATGTTGATGGAGAACTAATCGTTGCCTCAGGAGCTAAATTAACCGTCGAAGAGAATGTAACAATTCGTTTCAACCAAAATGGGGCGTTAATAGTAGAACCAAATGCAGAACTCAATCTAAATGGCACTTTATCTAGTCAATGTGGGCGATACTGGCAGGGAGTTGAAGTCTGGGGTGATAATGGACAATCACAGTTTCCTGTTGGCGGAACCAGAGCACAAGGACGCTTTATAGGAAAAGATAAAGGGGTCATAGAAAATGCACTTACAGCTATCAAGCTCTATGGTCCAGATGAAAATTCCGCTGGAGGGCAGATCAGTTGTGGAGGGACAACTTTTCAAAATAATAGCGTCAGTATAGAATTTAAACCATATGATAATTTCTGGCCTTACGCTACGAGTCAGCAAGGGCAACCAAGAAGCTATTTTGCCAGCTTTGCAGACTGTACATTTTTAACCAATGACGATTATATTTTACCCGATATTTTTCGTGCCTTTGTAGACATGTCGGGTGTGAACGGCATCCGCTTTTATGGTTGTTCCTTTACGAATGAAAGCAACATTGTTGGAGCAAGTAGTATTGCTGATTATGGATACGGAATCATTGCATCAGAATCAGGTTTTAATTTAGGAGGACTATGTACAGCCATAACTGCTCCTTGTCCAAACTATCAAAACAATTCATTTACCGGTTTAGGGTATGGTATTGAGGTTACTAATATAGGGTCAATGAAGCCGTACACAGTGACCCAATCTAATTTCAATAGGTGCTATTTTGGATTATACAATAGCGGCGTGAGCAACGGAACAATATTGTATAACAATTTTAACATGGGGGAAATCCCTAACAGTAGTATTACAAATGACCAGATAGGTGTGTTTTTAGAAATGGGATTAAATGGATTCACGTTTCAAGAAAATAACTTTGTCGGTATTCCAGGAAGTTCTGTCACAACTATTGGAAGCTATTGCAGAGAATTAGGGGCCTTCAATAACCAGGTACGTCGTAATTTCTATACTAACTTGAGAGAGGGAAACATTGTAGAAGGTAACAATGCCAATAGTGTTGGTACTCTAGAACATCGAGGCTTAGTGTATTTGTGCAATGAAAATCTGAATACAGTTAACAGAGATTTTCTAATTGGCAGTGCTCTTGTTGATGATACTAACATTAAGTATTATCAAGGACTCCAAGTTGATCTTGGTGGAGAAATAACTTATAATGCCAGTGGTAATCGTTTTTCTACCTCAGCAGCACTAAACTTGCATGGGATTAACAATGATCTATTAGAGTATTATTACAATCCTTCTGGTGTAAACGAAACACCCCTCTTCATAGCAGGTGCTCTCCTTACTGAAATTGCACAAGAAAATACATGTCCAGTTGTTCATTGCGAGCCTCCTTGTAAAACCTCTGAAGAGATTGCTTTAGAAAAGATAAAGTATTATCAGGACACCGATAGAAGAGTAACAGCCAAAAATGAGCATGAAGCAGCCTTGGCATTCGGGAATACAATCCTGGCTAAAAAGAAAGAAGCCGAAGCTAGTTATTATCGCCAAGAAACGGACAAAGAAGCCTATATGGTTGTCCTTCATACACTGTATGATACTGTACAGTTCAACGAAGACACTTTAGCTATATGGGTTGAAAATCTAGACATTTTTAGCGCTGATATAAGCTGGGCTCTACGCCAACAGTCGGCAGGCAATTATGCTGAAGCCATAGCAACACTAGACAGAGCATCTAATAGACCAAATCTCAATGAGCAAAATAAGAAAGACTTATTGGATATGCCGATCCTAATGGAAGCTCTACAAGGTAAATCTCCATATGAAGTTACCTCTGACTACTTCAAAGAACTAGAATACCTATCTATAAACCCCAGAAGTTTTACTGGAAATATTGCTAAAAACATTTTGAGGTTACATGGTTATTATTTTGCTCCAATATACCATATATCACCGGTTGAGGACGATGACAAAACACAAAACCTGACGACAGCAATATTGGACACCGAAAAAGAAGAATTAAGTATCTTTCCTAACCCAAATGATGGGCAGTTCAATTTGCATTGGGCGCCCTCTAATATTGATTCAGAAAAAGCTTGGCTCGAAATTAGAGATATATCAGGACGTTTGATTCATGAGCAGCCTGTATCGGCCAATGAACAAATATCTATTAACCTCAGTAATAACATCTCTGGAATCTATTACTACCAACTGCGTATTCCTAAGCAAACACCTTTAACTGGAAAGCTTATATTCCATTAATTTATTGATCTCACTGGCTATTGTGCCTTTAGGCACAATAGCCAGCCTTCCACACTTTCTATGCGACGAACAATATATTTGTTTATTGGACTCTGTGTATCAAGTTTAGGCATAACCCAGACTGGGTTTATCCAATCTTATGATTTTGATCATGGCGGTATAGGGTTTTATAATATGGTTCTAAATGAAGATACCCTCATCTTGTTCGGAAGCACTCAACATCCGACTTCATCGCAATGGGGGCTATACTTCGCCAAAATTGATACATCGGGCAACCTACTAAACGACAGAATACATTACGACAATCAGGGAGATAGTTATGTTTTTGATCGAAATTCTCAAGTAATTAAAACCTCTGATGGTGGGTATGGAGTAGTAGGCCAGACATTTCAAAGGGGAGAAGCGGTATTCTTTAAATTAAACTCAAACGGAGCATTAGAATTTATAAGCGAATATAGTGACAGTAATGCTTTAACACTCCGCTATCAAAATATTGTCGAAACACCAAATGGTTTTATTTCAGCAGGGGTTAAGCAACAACCAGATGATGGTTATTGGGATACTTTCATTATTGGTGCAGATAATCAAGGTAATATACTCTGGGAAATAACTTATGGAGAGTACGGAGTATATGATCGCTTAACAGGGATAAGCAAAACTCATGAAAATGAATACTTGATTACCGGTTCAACCTTTATCAGTAGTGAGCAAGTAACTAACCTCTCCAATATGTGGTCAATGAGTAAGGCTATAAAAGTTGACACTATGGGGGAAATAACTTGGGAATGGCAAGGTGAAATTGAATACATCGGTGGATCTAGTCCAGACCTCAGACAATTATACCCAACGAATGATGGCAATTGGGTTAATGAAGGATCAACAAGTACGTTACTAGATAATAATACCTTGGTACACCAGGGAGAAATCGTAAAAAGAGATACAGACTTCAATATTATTTGGAGCACTTCATTTGGTGAACCTACTTCGAATGAAAATAACTTTGTCGATATAACCTCAACTCCTGATGAAGGCTGGGTTGCAGTGGGCCAATATGTCAATCGAATTGATGACGATCCACTGGGAGGATATCGTGCATCAATAATTGCGAAAGTTAATGCGGACGGTGACAGTTTGTGGAGTCGTATTGATACATTATTTGATCATACAACCATTGTTTCTCGACCGTTTTTATCAGATGTATTAGTACTTCCGAGTGGTAGTATTTTTGCATGTGGATATGTGAATAAATTATCTCCTCCACCAAGTAAGTCTTACGGGTGGCTAATTAAAGTAGATGCATATGGGTGTATCGAACCTGGTTGCAACCCAATAGTTAGCACAGAAAACTTAACACCTCTCTTAGAAGACTTTAGCATATTTCCTAACCCAGTGAGCCAAAACGTGACCGTTAAGGGAACTGACATATTTTATATTCAGTTGCTCAATTCAACAGGACAAATACTCCAAGATAAAAATGTCTATGAGATAGCAAATATAGATATGCAGAAATACCCTAAGGGTTCATATTTAATTCGTATTAAGCGTGGTAATACCTGGTTGGTAAAGAAAATTATTAAATCCTAAATTAACTATCAATTCAAAAATCATCAGCTGACGTTGGAGACAGAAATATTTGAGTAGCAATGTTGCACTTATGAACTAAACTCTGTGTATCATACGAACATATTTTCAAAACTCCCCTCTCTCCATATTTATCGCTGGCAACCATAACCCTGTGACGCGGCGAGCGTCGCTTTATATTTTTTTGCCAGTAGCCGCTTTTGCTCGCCGCATGGCGAGCCGCGAATTTGACGCAAATGGGTGATAGTTCCGCTATGGTGCTATTTAGAAGAAAAAAGAATGCTATGTAAGAGCAGGGAAGCTCGGCGGGAGCCTCCCCGGATGTGGTTAATTGAGGTTAATCTTCATACTGCCGGGTCGTGCCGGTGATGTAATCAACTGCCTTTTGAGCTTCAGCCGCCGCTTTGAAGATCAGTTTTTTATCGCCCTTGAGTGCCGTTATCCAGCCTTGAAGATAGGCCGCACTATTTTGCGTGACTTCCTGCACATTAATGCCCGTACGGGCGCACAAGAAGGCTGCGCCCATTTCTGCCACTAATTCCTCACGGCTGTAGCTAGGAGAACCAAAGGAGGTGAGTGTGGTAATGCCTTCACGACAAAGACGGCTTTGGTGTCCAGTGCTGTGCACCAGCTCATGAAATAGCGTGCAATAATATTCCTCGGCACTGGTAAATTGCTCCAGCTGGGGCATATTCAGCGCATCATTGAGCGGGGAGTAATAGGGTTTATCCGCATTGCGGTGAATAAAGCGCGGCGGGTTGTTCATGCCGCTTACGATTTGCTCACAGGCTTCTATCCGCTCATGTGGGGTAAGGGTGACTTCCGGCGTTTCTATCTCAACACCTTCAATATCGGCGATATTGAACACGCGGTACTGTTTGAGCACGGGCAGGGTGTTGACATCCTCACCCGCTCCGGCAAGGCTACGGGCAGCGTCACGACTGATATAGTTGCCATCAGCATCTTTGTAGAGCGTTTTGTAAAAGAACACCATTTCCGACTTTGCGCCTTTGCGAATCTTGCCGCCTTGGTTTTTGGCTTGCTTGAAGCTCATAAAATAGGGAATGGGATGTTTAGTGAGATGCATAAAAAAGGCATTAATGCCGCTATAATGGCGACCCGTGGCAATGTTACGAGCCGCACCGTAACGGCTCCAGGTGCAACGCCAGGGGGCAACCCCTTGCGTGAGTAGTTCAATCATCTTTTCAGTGACCTGTTGATACAGATCAGGCTTTACGCGGGTAGTGCGTTTCATGGTAATAATCCTTTAAATGTGTTTGTAAATAAGGCAGGGAAAACCCCGTCTTTCCCTGTTGGCCTTCGCCTGAGAATGGGGGTATCAGGGCAAGGAGGCTCCGAATGCGAAGCCGTTGGGATGCCTTGCCCTGATGGGGGGCAACGCCCCTTAGATCAATCCTTCATCAGCAAAGCTGAAATAGCCGCCTTCAGGTGATAAAATGAGATGATCGAGCAACGGCAAATCAAGTGCCTTACCCGCTGCTACCAGTTTAGTGGTAAGGGCTTTATCAGACGCAGAGGGCGTGAGGTTCGCGCTCGGATGATTATGTGCCAGAATGATAGCAGCGGCGCGGGCTTTTAAGGCGGTCGCAAAAATCAGCTTGGCATCAACCACCGTTCCGGCCATGCCGCCCTGAGAAACTTTAAACCAGCCCATTACGCGATTAGCACGGTCAAGCAGGAGCATATAGGCCGTTTCAAACAGGGCTATCGTGTCCTCCTCCCAATGCATATCGAATAGCCAATAGGCATCGCCAGAGCTACGCACCTGGGGACGGTCACAGGCATAGACTTTATTTTGATAAGTGAGTTTGATTTCTGCCAGTTCAGTTGGAAGAGTGTGTTTCATGGTTGAAGATTTAATCGGATTCATAATGAGGAAATTCCCTTGCACCTTTGCGCGGTGGGTGACCGCGACCGGCAGGCCTGATCGGGTGCCGGATATCGTAATGGAGGTTGCTTCCCTTTTGCGAAAGCCGGATCGCGCCGGATGCGAACGCAGCAGCAAGGGTGAAGGGAGGATTAGTTATTCGTGAGGAACGAGCGGGAAAAAAATCTGACGGGAACGGGAGGATACGACCAGCCCTTGATACCAGGTAAGCAGACCAGCATCTTAGGCGACAGCAACGAAGAGGGAAGCAACCGACAACGATAAGAGGTTAAGCAGTGGCTGACTGTGCGCCACGCTCACCCACCGTAGCATCCATCCGGCGAACGATTATTTCCCGGGTTCCTGGACTGGCGCGTGTTTTAAGGTAAACCGTGCCAGTTTAGGGGAAGTATGAGGTCGGCGGAAAGTGACGCGAGAGCTGCGCATCAGGGATGGAAGTTAGAGCCGGAATGGCTCATCCGGAAGGATCGACGAAATAAGGAGTGACGCACAGCCCGCCCCGATAGGGGGAGGCTAAGATTAAGACTCTAGGAGCTTTCACAAAGCTAGTACTAGCACGATACTATCAGGCATTAATTGGGAGCGTTTAAATGAAAAAAGCGAAACGCCCTACTTATATTGACTATTCTTTATCAGGTTTAATTTTAAACCGCATTAAACAACTAACAATCAATAACTTACATACGAAAACAAACGCTTTCGCAAATCCAAACGTGCAATATCTTTTGCAGATTTACAAAAAAACGTCTAATTTTACTGAAACGAAAGCACTTACAAACAAGTGCAGATAGATAGCAATCTGAAAGGTAGTTATCATAAAAAAGGCCAAGCGGTATTACAAGTACCACTCAGCCACACAAAAGATGGATTCTATCCTGTCCACCAGATGTAAAGCGCCAATAATAAGGCGATTACTACCATTACCGCAATTTGAGCAAAGGAGAACTTAGCCGAACTCACTGTGATGCTCATTAATGCGGAAAGGACAAGAAAGAAACGATCAGCCGGAAATCCTGATTTGGGTTTCATAGCGAAACGTTTTGGTGAAAAAATCCACCTTTGCTTGATCCTTTACTTGTAAAGATAAAGGAAAATTGAATTTAATACACAAGAGCCTTTGAGGGAGAATCCTTCAAAGGCTCTTGTGTATTACTATAATCACTTGATAATCAAAAAGATAAACTCAAACGAAAAGTTTTCCACATCCTACGTGGACAACTTATCATGTCTTTTACTACTATTTATACTATTGATAATAACCGTAAAATCACTAGTACGTACAAATGCACTATATCATTAAATTAAGGGTAGTGTACCAGATGTAAGGCTGAACGGATAAAAATTGAGCAGTGCGTATTTTTAAGGT
>CAJXOS010000217.1 GCA_913057725.1 uncultured Lewinella sp. | reverse complement strand
CTTCTTTCGCGTCGGGGGACGCTTGTTAGCGAGTTGGTTAGTTGGTTAGTTGGTTAGTGAATTTAATTGAGTTAGTTCTTATATGTCCTTATATGCCTTACATGGTTCAAAAAAACTTAGGTGCCCTGAGGTGTCTTGGGTGGTTCAAAAGGTTTGTGGGAGCTAAATAATCCATTCCAACACCAATTAAAGACAATCATTGAGCACGGGAGGCTGGCAGCTAGTAAGATAGCGGCTGGCCTCCCGTTCCTTATTTAAGCTAAATCATCACGGCCTTCAATCAGATAATGATGGCTTACAGAGCCCTGGGTACGCGCCTGCAAATGAGTAGCGTAATCAGGATCATTCATAAATGCAAGTGCTGCCGCTTTAGTAGGCCATTCCAGAATTATGCGGAGGCCGGCACTTTGCTCGGCTCCCTCTACTTGCTCATGACTAGCGGTACGAGCCAAGTACTTACCACCATGTTTGGCAACAAGTCGATTAGCCGTAGGCAGATAATCAGGAATCCAGGAATCAGTAGTAGGAGTAACGTCTAGAACAGAATAGTAAGCCACAATCATTTGTTTTTAGTGAAATATGATGTGGCAAAGATGCTGGAGGAGAAGTGATCAGGTAAGGGATCAGGAAGGGTTGTTTTGGTACATTTCCGGGTTTATCTTGATCAGTACCGCAGCTAGATGCTTAGTTATGTTGGCTAGCTTGGAGGAGTGATATTGCTTTGTTGATTTGTTTATCAATACTCTTAATACGGATCATCTGATGAATCACATTACGCTTTTTGCCCAATGTGAGACCGTAAAAAATCTCCTTTAATGCTTCATCTTGCTCTAGTAGCACCAGAAAGGTTTCTGGCATATCTACACCAAGTGGATCTGGGTCTTCGCGGAGTTGGAAGTGGATACGATCTCCTAATTCTTTATCCACTAGGTCCAGATTCTTTTTTGATAAGATGATAAAGAAGTTACCATCTCCCAGATGACTGAGACCGCAACAAAACTCAATCTGGTCATCCAGTCGGCAAATGAAGCGCGTTTTGCGTTTTTGCTCGTATTGATTGACCACGTCCGCATCGATCTTAAGGTAGAAGTATCCGCCTTTACGTGCTTCGAGCTGGCCAATTATCTGCTCCTCTTCGTAGACCATCTAATACTGACTTTGTGAAAAGTTTTAACAATGAATCGTATTAGATGTTTTCTAAACCTCCTACGATTGAGCTTCTAACGGAAATTGCCGATCAATGAGCTCATCAAACGGAATCGGATCTGCACATTCCTTCCATTCTCGAAACCCCTTGGCACGAAAGAAGGCCATCATAGCCTGACGCTCCTCCATATCGTAGAACTCCAGATGAAGGATACCATGCTTACAAATGCTCACAACGAAATCAGATTGTACATAGCTCATCAGAAACTCAGGGAGACTAGCGTTACAGCGGCTCAACCAAAACAAATGCGGAATAAAGTTGGTGATGTCTTTTTCTTCGAATACAAAACCTCCGTTGAATTGCTCATCAATCTGTTCTCGTAGGAAGTTTAATGCCTGTTCAACAGGTGGGTAGTCATTAGACTGACTCAACCAGGGGGTATTCCAATCTCCAAGAATCATTAGTGGTCCCTGAATCTTTGATAAGACACGAAGTGCTTCGCCTACATTTTCTAGATAAGTCTTGGTATCCCCTCCTGGCGCTACCAATCTGGCCCTGCCGGCGAAATCAGGGCTCTTATGTAAAGGCACTTTATCACAGTTATCCAGAAAGTATCGCTTGTCTTCTGCGTTCAACTGTTCTGCCAACGCTGCGGTTAGCACTGTCGGTTCGTCGCCTTGTTCTAAATACACCTGTTGGCCCGATACCCAAGGGTCATTCGGCCGATACTTCAGTCGCTGCCCCTGTACTAAGTGTGCCGTAAAGGTGGGGTTCATGCCCAGAAGTTCTTGTCTTGAATGTGTCATTGTTCCCGCTGTTTTAAGCCGTTTGGCATCTCCCCAACATTGATCCGTTAGCAAATAGTTCCGAGCAAATACGAGTATCCTGCTAAGTCAGTATCTTCGGATTTTCCCGATCTGCAATAATGACTAGTATGAAAATTCGATTTCTCCTTATCGGACTCATGTGCTTACCATTTTTGGCAAGTGCACAATCCACTTCTAATGAGGTAACCGCTGAAACCTATTTTTCCCCTCTCAAGTACCGCAATATTGGCCCTTTCCGTGGAGGTCGCTCGGTGGCCGTTAGTGGCGTTGTGGGTGATCCTGTCACCTACTACATGGGTACAACAGGTGGTGGTCTCTGGAAAACCACCGATGCCGGCCAGCGCTGGTTGAATATTTCTGATGGTTACTTCAAAACGGGCTCCGTTGGAGCAGTTGCAGTATCCGAGCAAGACCCTAATGTGGTCTACGTGGGAATGGGCGAACATGCACCTCGCGGAGTGATGACCACGTACGGAGATGGCGTTTACAAGAGCACGGATGCGGGGAAGACCTGGACTCACATGGGCCTAACGCTCACCCGCCATATCGCAAATGTGCGCATCCACCCGCAAAACCCCGATGTAGTTTACGTTGCTGCACAAGGAGCCCTGCACGGCCCGAGTGAAGAACGCGGCGTTTATAAAAGCACCGATGGAGGTAAGAGCTGGAACAAAGTGCTCTATGTAGACGAAAACTCCGGTTGCGCACACTTGGTCATTGATCCCTCTAATCCACGCATCCTGTACGCTGCCATGTGGGATCATCGCCGACTTCCTTGGCAAGTTGTCAGTGGCGGCCCAGGTAGTGGCTTATACAAGTCGGTTGATGGAGGAGAGAACTGGAAAAAAATCCATAACGGCCTTCCTGCTGAACTAGGTAAAATGAGTTTGGCCATCAGTGCCGCGAATCCAGACAAAGTATATGCGCTCATAGAGAGTGATAGCGAAAAAGAACAAGGTGGCCTTTATGTTTCCCACAGTGGTGGAAAATCTTGGAGCCGCGTAAGCAAAGACCATCGCCTGGTACAGCGCGCCTGGTACTACCTGGAGGTATTTGCTGATCCGAATGATGACAATACGGTCTATGTATTGAATTCTCCCGTGCTGAAGTCGACCGATGGTGGGAAGTCCTGGCAGCGAATGGGCAGTACCCATAGTGACCAGCATGACCTGTGGATTAACCCGGACAACAGCGACAATGTAGTAGTAGCAAACGATGGCGGTGCCGGTATCAGTTTTGATGGTGGCGCACACTGGTCGGGGCAGGACAACATGCCAACCGGGCAGTTCTATCGCCTCAATGTAGACAACCACTTCCCTTATCGCATCTATGCCGGCCAGCAGGATAATAGCTCCGTGCGTATTGCCAGCAGCAACCCTATGGGCCGGTCTATTACCGAGCGCGAATGGACCTTCTCTGCTGGAGGCGAAAGCGCATTTCTTGCTTTTGATCCAGACAACCCTCGCTATGTTCTGGGTGGAAGCTACCAGGGAACCCTCGAAGCACTAGATAGTGAAGCAGGAGATGGTCGACGTATTATGGCTGCCCCACACCAATACCTGGCCAGAGAAGCAAAAGATATGCGTTACCGCTTTAATTGGAATGCGCCCGTTATTTGGTCGCAGCATGAAGACAACACCTTTTACCACGCCGCTCAAGTATTGTTAAAGACCCAGGATATGGGTAAGAGCTGGACAGAGGTTTCACCAGACCTCACCCGCAACGAAAAGGAAAAACAAGGCAAAGGTGGTGCCCCCTACACCAATGAAGGTGCTGGTGGTGAAAACTATGGCACCATAACCTACGTAGTAGAATCACCGCATGAGTCTGGCGTTATCTGGGTAGGAAGTGATGATGGCCTGGTACACGTAACACGTAACAATGGCGAAAACTGGAGTAACGTCACGCCGAAAGGATTGGAAGAATGCCTAATCAACGCCATTGAAGTTTCACCGCATGATCCCGGCACAGCTTATATCGCTACCACTCGCTACAAGTTTAATGACTTCCGCCCTGGCCTCTACAAGACCACCAATTACGGTGAGAGTTGGACAAAAATTGACCAAGGCATTCCGGAAGGAGCGTACACACGTGTAGTGCGAGAGGACAGCGAACGCAAAGACCTGCTTTTTGCTGGAACAGAACTAGGGGTATACCTATCCTGGGATGGTGGAAAAAGCTGGGAGCTCTTCCAACTCAATCTACCTATCGTACCGATCACCGATATTATGATCAAGCATGATGATGTGGTTTTAGCTACTCAGGGCAGAGCGTTTTGGATCTTAGACGATCTGGAATTGATTCGTCAGTACAATGCTCCAAAACAAGCTATGCACCTTTACGACATCACTCCGGCGATGCGTGTTTCTGGCAGTAGCCCTATGAATGGAAATATTTCTGGTTTTGATGGAATGAGTGAGCGAGGTGGTGTTAACCCAGCTACGGGCATGGTGATTTATTATGAGCTACCGGAGGATTTGGGCGATACCCCAATCACCTTAACGATTACCGATGGATACGGTGGCCTTTATCGCGAGTTCTCCTCAGAGGCAGATAAAGATCATCAACGGTATGCAGGTGGCCCCGGTGCTGCTCCGGTTTTACCCCGCAATCCTGGATTGAATCGTTTCGTTTGGGATAAGCGTGATAAACCGGCGATCGGCTCACCGAAAGTCTATATTGAAGGTAGTTATCGCGGAGGTCCAGCTGTACCGATGCAGACCCCTTACTACATTACCCTTCACATGGGTGATGAGCAGGTGAAAGCAGATGGAATGATTTCACCGTACCCCGGCTTCGAAATCAGTGACCCAAAAGCTTACGACGAGCAAGCCCTGTTCATGCGCCTCATGGTAAGCCGGATCAACGATATGCACGAAGCAGTAAACAACTTGCATGAAGTGCAGGGTCGCCTGGAAAGCGTGATCTCTGATCTCAATGAGGATCAATCAGCAGTTAGTGAATCCTGCCAGAGTTTACTGGATCAAATCAAGACCTGGGACGGTACCATGGTGCAACGTAAGTCGCAAGCCTACGATGATGTCATTAACTTCTCGAACGGCCTTACAGCAGAGTATTTCTTCCTCAAAGGACAGGCCGATAGCAACATCCCCAACATGACCGACCCGATGTACGAGCGCCTCAAAGAATTAGACGCTCGTTGGGAGACCTTACAGGCCGAATACCAAGAGATCTGGGACAAGCGCATCCCGGAATTGGAGCAGCAACTTCGTGAGGCTGGAGTGGGAATCCTGCGATAGGAAAATTTAGGGTATCAACATGATCCATTCAGAAGTGGGAGTCTAGTCAGGCTCCCACTTCTGCTTTTTAATAGAGGTTATTATCTTGTTTGAAATTCTGTTGTCATGCGTCTCTCTACAATTCTGACCGGGTGTCTCCTCCTGGTGGTTACTGCTGCTTTCGGCCAATTACGCCACGAAGTTATTTTCAAAACGGAAGATGGCACTATCGAAGCTGGTAAACTGCGCTACTTCGGGTTAAAATCGCCAGATGACTTTCACATCATTAAGCAAATTGAGGAGGCTCACAAGAAGGAGCGGATTGTCTTTGAACCAGGTAAGACCTTGGAGTGGGCCGTGCAGGGACAGGATAAACTCATTAAGCGGCATTCTTACCGTGGAAACAAGCATTACGTGCAGTTACTGTATACTGGCGAGGTTCAGTTGTATAAAGTTATCTCAAGACAATTCATTGAGCGGTACTTCTTGGTACGTGAAAATGAATGGTATCACGTCCAAAACTCAGTACCACGCGAGGCCGTTTACCAAATCTTGAAACAGAATTGTCGAACCATCCACTTACCTAACCGAATCAGGAGTCCTTGGGATGCTATTGAACTGTGCCGACAGATGAACGAATGCCTTGGTGCCGCAGAACACCACGCTTACCTTAGTCAGTGGGCGGATCGCAATGAACTAGGCCTCAGTTATGATTTCTTTGCCAATAAGGGTGTAAATACGGCCCCCTATTTTCATCATAATGGCCAGGGAATATTTGTGGCACATTATGGCTTGGAAACACATATCCCTCCAGCACAGCGGAAGTTAAGCCTCACTTACAATCGGAGGTTATTTCGCTACAAACCGAATATTCTGGGGCAACTAAACGCTTCTATCATCGGATTCAGTTTCACGGAACGTTCGGATCTACGTCCACATGACAGCCAGCGGCATCCAGCCGATGAACATTTGGCCATGGTTGTCGGGTATCTGGATCCTGGGCTAGAATTTCGCACCGGTTACCAAAAGCGATTCCAGTTTGTCCTTGGTTTTGGGGCCGCATTTGCAGTACCCCTTTATACCAAGTGCCGCGTAGAACAGCTGAACCAAGCAGCAACTCTACAAGGGAAACCTGTCTTTCAAGAAATGCGCAACCTCCTTGAGACCAAGCCAGGTTATCACGCTCATTTCGGCTTCAACATCAACTTTGGGGAGCTAGACATTTCGACTCGAATCCGAGGCCGTCATCTGACCCAAGAGTTTCGCCAATGGGACACGCACAATGTCCTATATTCGAATATATTCCCCCAGAAGAGTAGAATTAGTCCTAGTTATCATGTCCAGCTTCAGCTACGCTTAAACTATCATTGGTAGGTCTAATTATTAAACAGTAAGCCATTGACTTACAAGCTGAGCGAATTCCTCAAGGTATGTGACTATTCCTCACGCCCCTTCTTATTTTCAACTGTGAAAAGTTACTGGCACAAGGCACTTCCTTACAGCTAGATTTCGCAACGCAATCCATATCGATTTGACCAAAAGAAATAAAGTGTAGCCAATGCCCCCTATTATTTCACTGCTATTACTACTGTAAAAATTGCACTCTGTTTAGTGTAAACATTACGCCTCCTTCATCGACAACTGAATCCGCTTGCGATCGCGATCGACAGAAATCACACGCACCTGCACTTGCTGATTAAGACTCACCACATCAGCAGGGTTCTTCACGAAACGATTCGCTAATTGGCTAATGTGTACCAAGCCATTTTCTTTGATACCAATATCTACAAAGGCACCGAAGTTGGTTACGTTGGTCACGATGCCCGGTAGGCGCATACCTTCATGCACATCATCGATGGTGCTGATTTCCGCGAACTGGAAGGATTTGGCTTCGCCACGAGGATCTAGACCAGGCTTAGCCAGCTCCGACAAGATATCCTTGAGCGTAGGTAGGCCTACTTCCTCGCTGATGTATTTACGCAACTGAATATTCTTGCGTAGATCTCCACGAGCAATAAGGTCAGTCACTTGAACTCCTAAATCGCGCGCCATCTCTTCGACCAGTGCATAGCGTTCTGGGTGTACGGCGGTATTGTCCAGCGGATTCTTACCATCTCGAATACGTAGAAATCCAGCGCACTGTTCATAGGCTTTATCACCTAAACGGGCCACCTTCTTCAGGGTCTTCCTACTTGCGAATGGTCCGTTTTCGCTACGGTAATCAACGATATTTTGGGCGAGTACTGGTCCTAAACCAGAAACATAATTGAGTAGGTGTTTACTGGCGGTATTCAGATTGATACCCACCGCGTTCACACTACTCTCTACGGTACGATCCAAGCTATCCTTTAGCATGCTTTGATTCACATCATGCTGGTACTGCCCTACCCCAATACTCTTCGGATCAATCTTGACCAATTCTGCTAACGGATCCATCAAGCGACGGCCGATGGATACTGCTCCACGAACGGTAAGGTCGTACTCTGGGAATTCTTCTCGTGCAGCTTCAGAGGCTGAGTAAATGGATGCTCCCGCCTCATTCACCGAAAAAATATCGACGCGGCGGTCAAAATTAATTCCTCGACATAAGCTCATGGTTTCTCGCCCTGCCGTTCCATTACCTACTGCAATGGCTTCAACGCCATAACGATCAACTAAATCTTCCAGTAAATATCTTGCTTCTGTACTCTTGCTTTGAGGTGGATGCGGATAAATGGTCGTGTTATAGAGGAGATTACCACTGGCATCAAGGCATACCACCTTACACCCGGTACGGAAGCCGGGGTCAATCCCTAGCGTAGCCTTTTGCCCCAAGGGTGCCGCCAAAAGCAGCTGGCGGAGGTTAGTTGTAAAAACCTCAATAGCTTCCTTATCTGCCTTTTCCTTGGCAATCTTGCGAAATTCCGTCTCAATACTTGGAGCAAGAAGTCGTTGGTAGCCGTCGTGAAGTGCTTCCTTCACCTGATCCGTGGCTTCGTTGTAACCTTGCAGATATTTACGTTCCAGATCGCCCAGCACTTGTTCTGGTTCTGGCTCGATAATCACACGGAGGAGGCCTTCATCCTCTCCACGCCGAATCGCCAATAATCTATGGCTGGGGCATTTCTTGAGTGGCTCGCTATAATCGAAATAGTCCTGATACTTGGCCGCTTCTTTTTCCTTACCACGCGCTAGTTTACTGGTAATGATAGCATCCCGGCGGAAGTGTCGACGGACAGTATTTCGGGCTTTTTCGTCTTCATTGATAAGTTCGGCGATGATGTCGCGGGCGCCCTGCAGGGCATCTTCGATGGTAGGTACTTCCTCATTGAGGTAGCCTTCGGCCGCGGCCTGAACATCCATGCGATTCTGTTCGTAGATGGCCAAAGCCAGTGGCTCGAGTCCTTTTGCACGGGCCATGCCGGCACGGGTTTTACGCTTGCGTTTGTAGGGAAGGTAGAGATCTTCTAGGACATTAGTTTCATAGGTATTACGGATGCGTTGTTCTAGTTCTGGCGTCAGCTTACCCTGTTCTTTGATAGCTGCGAGGATACTCTCTTTTCGTTTTTCCAGGTCTTCTAAGCGCTTGTGCTCCCTTTGTATTTCGGTGAGCTCTACTTCATCCAATTCTCCCGTAGCTTCCTTCCGGTAACGAGCAATGAAGGGTATAGTGGCTCCTTCGCTGAATAATCGTAAGGCAGCAGCCACTCTTTTTTCCGATAGATTAACCTTCTCCGCAATGCGGGTAATCAGTTGGGATGTCATAAGCTCGTTTTTTGGCTTCGCAAAGAAAAGGAATAGCTAGGGAATTCAAAATGGGAAATGAAATTTCTGGGGCAATGTGCACCGTGTTCTTTTTGAACCATATAAGGCATAGAAGGGCATCTAAGAAAAAACAAACAACAGCACTAACACAACCAATTCAACTAATAAAACTTACCAACCATCTACCTTTCAAACCATCCAACCTCTTAAACCACCCAAGACATCGAAGGGCACCTAAGTTTTTTTTTGAACCATATAAGGCAT
>CAJXOS010000216.1 GCA_913057725.1 uncultured Lewinella sp. | reverse complement strand
ATCGTTCTGACCGTCGGTATGGCGGTGGATGCCAACGTAATCATCTACGAGCGTATTCGAGAGGAATTACGCGAAGGCAAATCAACCTTGATGGCCGTAACAGATGGTTTCAAGCACTCTTACTCTGCTATCATTGACGCCAACGTTACTACCATCCTTACTGCAATCGTTCTAGCTTACTTCGGTTTGGGACCAATTAAAGGTTTCGCCGTAGTATTGATCATCGGTGTAATTTCATCTTTGTTCACTGCTGTATTGGTTGGCCGTCTAATGTTGGACAGCTGGCTGAAGCGTAACAAGGACTTGAGCTTCAGCACTGGCGCGACTAAGAACGCATTCGCTAATCTGGATATCGACTGGCTAGGTAAGCGCCGTATGGCGTACGCAATCTCTGGTACTTTACTAGTGTTGAGTGTTGCCTCTTTCGCTGTTCGTGGTTTCGAACTAGGTGTAGACTTTAAGGGTGGTTACAACTATAACATCGCCTTCGCTGAAGGTGTGGACGTAGATGCTGAACAATTGCGTGGTACGCTAACCGATGCCTTCGGTGGCAGCACTCCAATTGTAAAGGAAGTTGCTGGTGTTAATACCTTCAACGTAGTAACTGACTACCTCATTGATGCTCAAGCGCCAGACTCAGAAGGAATGAGCGAAGAGCAAATCAATGAAAGCAAGCCAGAAACACAGGTAATGAAGGCTCTACACCAGGGTGTAGAAGCTGCTATCGGTGGTTCTGTTCCTTACGAGCAGTTCAGTGATGCCGGCGGTGTTGGTACACACGTGACTAGCTTCAGCAAAGTAGGTCCTACAATTGCGGACGATATTACTCGTAGTGCCATCTACGCAGCAGTATTCGCGCTATTGTTGATCTTCCTATACATCTTCATCCGCTTTAGCAAGTGGCAGTACTCACTTGGTGCGGTTGCAGCATTGTTCCACGATTCATTGATCGTATTGGGTATCTTCTCTATTGGCCACGGAATATTTGGCTTTAGCATGGAGATTGACCAACCGTTTATTGCAGCGATTCTGACAGTGATTGGTTACTCGATCAACGATACCGTGGTTGTATTTGACCGTATTCGTGAATATCTAAACACTTATACGAGCGGTGATAAGACAACTGTGATCAACGCAGCGGTGAATAGCACTGTAAGCCGTACGATCATCACGTCTTTGACTACCTTGTTTGGTGTACTTGTTCTCTTCCTATTTGGTGGTGCAAGTATCAAAGGCTTTGCCTTCGCCATTCTTGTAGGTGTACTTGTAGGTACGTATTCCTCCATATTCGTAGCTACTCCACTTGTACACGACTTGTCTGATGACTTGAAAGTTAAGCGTGCCGATGACGGTCGCCGTACTTTCTCAAAAGCTGCACAGAAGGCCCGTTAGTAGGTCATTAAAGTAGCTTATACGACAAAGCACAGAGCCGCTTCGGGTAATCCGGAGCGGCTCTTGCAATTTTTGACAACAAAAATTTAGGGAAAATCGTTTTCTTTGAACAAAACTGTTCATCCGATGATCAAGCATCTCTCCTACTTCCTCGTATTCAGTGTCCTATTTGCTGCTTGTACTTACACCATGAAGATTCAAGACGGCGAAATGGCCGTAGAGCGCAAGCAATATGCTGTAGCGGTTGATATGCTCAAGAAAGAGTACCGCAAAGCTGATACCCGCATCGAGAAAGGAAAGATCGCCTATTTACTAGGCTCTGCCTATGATGGACTTAATCAAGGAGCAGATGCGCTAAGCTGGTACAAGATTGCCTATGACAATCAGTACGGTGTGGATGCCCTCAAGAATTACGCCTTTGCGCTAAAACAAGCGGAGGAATATCGGCAAGCAGCCATTATCTTCAAAGAACTAGGTTTAGAGATCGGTAGTCCGTATGAATACCGGAAGGAAATTCGTGCCTGTGAAGTGGCAGCCGAATGGGCCGATGAGCTGCGTCAGGAATATGAGGTAGTAGCCATCGCAGCCAACTCATCTGCCTCTGAGTACGGCCCCGTGCTATATGGGGAAGAAGAATTGATCATCACCTCTGATCGTCAGGATGCTACTGGCGATGACACCTATAATTGGACAGGCGAAGCATTTAGTGATTTCTTTGTACTCAATCTAACAACGAGCACAGTAGCACCGCTTGCCCTCGGTCTCAATACGGAGGATAACGAAGGGACATTGAGCTTTTCTGCGGATCAAAGTAAGGTCTTCTTCACACGTTGTTCGGCTCCGAAGGGAGAAGATGCCTTCTGTAAGGTGATGGTAAGTAATCGTATTGCAGACGGCAGTTATGGTCCGGCAGAAGCACTTCCCTTCCAAGAAGCAGGTATAAACTACATGCATCCCGTAATGGGCCCAGACGGAAAAACACTCTATTTTAGTAGTGATCATCCTGATGGCTGGGGTGGATACGATATCTACAGCAGCACATTCAATGCCGGACAATGGAGTGAGCCAAAACTCTTAAGTCGTTCCGTTAATACGCAATTGGACGAACAGTTTCCAAGCTTTGATGGTGACACCCTGTATTTCGCCTCTTCTGGGCATACAGGCATGGGCGGCCTTGATGTGTTCCGCACCTATCCATTGGCCTCAGGTAACTGGGCACCACCCTTCAACTTAAAGCCGCCAGTAAACTCGGGAGGAGATGACTTCGGCTTTGTAGTTGATCGCCGCCAGGCTACACAAGGCGATGATGTACTCGCTACTGGTTATTTCACTTCCCGTCGTGGAGAAGTAGGTAGTGATGATATCTATCGCTTCGAGCAGAAAATCCTACCTCCGGAGCCCGAACCAGAAATTCCGGTAGAAATTACCTACCGCAACACCTTGGATGTCTATGTGGTAGAGAAGATTTACGAGGAGCCAGGTAACCCTAATAGTAGAGTTCTTGGACGTCGTCCGCTATCAGGATCGACTTTGAAGATTCAACTCGGTAGAGAAGAACGAGAGTTTGAAGTGGGCGAAGAAGGAAAGATCAGCTTATCGTTACAAGAAAACTCACTCTACGAGTTCTTTGCCAATAAAGAGGGCTACCTCAACAATGATGCGAAATTCAGCAGCATAGGACTACCAAAAGACCCTCGTAATCCAGAACAACTCTACGAGGTGGAAATCGTTTTAGATAAGATCTTTATCAACCGTGAGATTGTGCTGGACAATATCTATTACGACTTCGATAAGTCCTTCATCCGTGAAGATGCTAAGCCCACCTTAAACGAGTTGGCAGGCATTCTCCAGAAGAATCCAGAGATTAGCATCCAATTGGGTAGTCATACCGACTGCCGAGGCGGAGATGGTTACAATGAAGATTTAAGTCAACGCCGTGCACAAGCAGCTGTTGATTACCTCATCGAACAAGGCATTGATGCTGGGCGTCTAGATGCGCTTGGCTATGGTGAGAATGAACCCGCTAATGATTGTCTCTGTAATCGTTGTACAGAGGACGATCACCAGGAGAATCGTCGCACGACATTCAAGATCGTACAATAACTACAGATGAACGCAGCACGTTGGAATGAGCGCTATGGCGCGGAAGCCTACGTTTACGGTACGGAACCTAACCAATTTTTTAAGGAGCAGCTAGATCAGCTTGCGCCGGGTAGAATACTCTTGCCAGCTGATGGCGAAGGCCGTAATGCTGTTTATGCTGCTACCCAAGGTTGGGAGGTGTTTGCTTTTGACCAGAGTAAAGCTGGGCAAGAAAAAGCACTTGCCTTGGCCGATCAGCAAGGGGTGACTATTACGTATGATGTATTTGATTCGCCACAACTCCCCTACCTGACGGCACATTTTGACGCGATTGCACTAATCTATGCGCACTTCCAGCCGGAAATTCGTAGCATTTTCCACCGCAAATTTGCCGAGTTAGTTCGCCCGGGAGGCATAATTATCTTAGAAGCCTTCAACAAGGGTCATATTCCCTACAAACAAGCCAATCCATCGGTTGGTGGACCAGGAAACTTACAAGTGTTGATGTCTTTGGAAGAACTGCAGGATGATTTTGCCGGATTTAATCTGGTAATGGGAGCTGACGAAGTCATTGAGCTTGCCGAAGGCGACTATCATCGCGGACAAGGTTCTGTTGTCCGCTATATCGGTAAGAAGAATTGATGATTAATTCTTACCGAGTAGCCTCCAGGCCTTCCAGATAATTTCCAGATCAAACCACAGCTGGTAGTCTTTTGCGTAGAGCAAATTCAAGCGATCAATGGTCGCCTGGTCAAGAGCTGTATCCCCTAGCCTATTCGTTGGATTTAGCACCCCAGTCCTGATCAATGGAAGCGTATCAGAGGTGGTAGTTGATGATGCATATCCTACCCAGCTATGCTGTCCCATCAATACCGAGAAGATATTCTTTAGCAGTCCTAAAGGAGCTTTAACTAGCAAGAGCTGAATTGGGAATGTAACCAGCAAGAGGACAGCAAGGACAAGGTCCAATAAACGCTTATTTCTTTTGGCTAAAGGTTGTGCTATAGCAAATTGAACGTCAATGGTGTACAGCTCGCCACTAGCATCTTTAGAATGGCTGCCAATGATACTCAGGCTATCTTCTGGTAGAATTTTGTAGAGCAATTGTGGTCCGAGCTGACTCATCCATTTCATGATATCCTGCGAACTCAAATCGCGAGAACAGAAAATGATTTCATCAATTCTGTAGATGCGCACTATTTCATCTAACTGGGAGAGCCGTCCCAGTGTCTCAGGGTCATCACTATCCGGGCTAATGCGGCCAATAAGGTTTACACGGACATTAGCCTGCTGTAACAGCTTTAACGCCCGCTCACTTTCTTTTTTACTACCTACCAACACCAGACTACGCTGACGCTCGCTTCCCACTGCAAAGGACTTATACTTAATGAAGTACAGCAAAAGGCGTGTACAAATGGTCGCTCCAAAAGCCCAGGCAGCCCCCAGTAGAATCAAAGCACGACTACTGCGATATTCATCTTCCAAAAAGCCATAAGCAGCGGCTAGAACTAGTGTTCCACTAAACAGGCCACGCAATAGACGGCGAAGTCGGAAGGGTTCATCATAGGCTCCAGCAAAGAAGTTACCCGCTAGCCAGATCAGCACGTAAAGCGGATAATTCAAGTAACGAATAGCAGGATCGTAATAGTTTGGATCCTGAAAATGGTAATTGGCCCAGAACTGCTCCAATACCAGAAGTCCCACATACATCAACGCCCCCTCAATCAGGGGCAAGTATAGTCGCCGGAAGAAATTGCTTACCAGCGTCATAAAGGCTCGCAAGTAGATGGCCATCTGAAGCATCCCAACGAACATCGTAGCCTGACGTCCTTTAAAGTGCTTCCGAGCAAAAATGATCATGGCCTGATAAAAGGCGCGCACATAGTTTAGGCTTCCTTTCTTGGTACTCTCTCCTTTATAGTGGATGATGCTTGTCTCGGGAAAATAATAGTTCTTGTAGCCTCCCTTGATAATACGGTAAGACAGATCAATATCTTCCCCGTACATGAAAAAGGCCTCATCAAGCAAGCCTACTTCCTCCAGGGCCGTCCGGCGCATAAACATGAATGCTCCAGCGAGCACTTCAATCTCGTGCGTCTCATTCTCAGGTAAATAACCTAGATGATAGTGATTAAAAAGCTTCGATTTAGGAAACACCCTGGCCAGTCCAAAAGTCTTGGCAAAAGCCACCCACGGGCTTGGAAAACCACGCTTAGATTCTGGTAAAAAGTTTCCTGCACCGTCAATCATCCGCACACCAAGCGCGCCGGCTTCCGGATGTGCATCCATGAAAGCACTGCAGCGTTCCAAAGTATCTTCTTCTACAACAGTATCTGGATTTAGGAGCAACACATACTCTCCAGTAGATTGCCGTATCGCCTGATTATTAGCGATCGAAAAACCTGGATTATCCTTATTTGCAATGAGATGGACCTCAGGAAACTTTTCCTGTACCATTCGCACCGAGTCATCTACCGAATTATTGTCAACCACAAATACCTCAGTAGGTACTCGTTGCGCTGCTTTGCGCACCGAGAGGAGCGCTTGCTCCAGGAAATGCCGGACGTTGTAGTTGACGATAATAACGCTGAGCTTCATGCTTAATCCAGCTTGTAAGGAATGCGAGCTACGATGCTTCGGCCAAGTGTCAGGCCATCCGCATATTCCAATTCTCCGCCAAAAGATACCCCTCTAGCGATGGTGCTTACTTTGGCATCTGTATCTGCCAATTGCTTGCTAATATAAAAGATGGTTGTATCGCCCTCAATCGTAGGACTAATAGCCATAATCACCTCTTTGACACCCTGTTGCTGCACTCGGTCAACGAGAGAATCAATGTGAAGATCTGCAGGCCCTACTCCTTCAATAGGTGAAATCACACCACCTAGAACATGGTACAGGCCACGATATTGGCCAGTCTCCTCAATCGCCATAACATCACGGATATTCTCCACAACGCAGACGAGTTGTTGGTTCCGCCGTTCATCGCGACATACACTGCAACGCGTATCATCACTAAGGTTATGGCACTGTTCACATTCGCGAATACCAGAGCGCATCTTCGCGATGGCCTCGGTAAACGAATTAGAAAAATCTTCCGGTTGTTGAACCAAATGAAGCACCAAACGGAGAGCCGTTTTCTTACCTATTCCGGGCAGGCTGGAAAAAGCATCGACTGCTTCCTCGATTAATTTGGAAGAGAATTGCATATTTACTTTCTTCGTGCTGCGCAAAGATAATCAGTTGGCAGTATTCGTGGTCATGAGTCAATATCTAGTTGGCACTGAACTATGGGTATTGTAAGCTGTTGATTGAAGAGTACAGTTTTTCAGCAAAAAATCGCATTTTTGCGCCCAAGTACTAGCCAAATTAAGTACCAGGACTGTTCCTAACCGGTCTTGGAAATTAATTAAACAAAATACAAAAGCCATCTTGTGCCAGCTATGATAGCACAAGAGTCCAAAACAAAAGAATTATGGCAGAAGTCATTCGCATGCCACGCATGAGCGACACCATGGAGGAAGGCAACATCATTGGTTGGCTCAAAGAAGAAGGGGAAACAGTGGAAGCCGGTGAGACATTGGCAGAAGTTGAAACGGACAAAGCCACCATGGAATTGGATAGTTATTTCGATGGTGTCCTTTTGCATATTGCTGTGAAAGAAGGTCAAGTGCCAATTGACGGTGTAATTGCCGTGATTGGAGAAGAAGGAGAAGATTGGAAAGCTGCTATTGACGCTGCTGGAGCATCCTCCAACGGCCAAGCAGAAGAAGCTCCAGCACCAGCGGCTGAAGCTCCAGCTGAAACACCAGCGGCTGCGGAAGTTGCTGCTCCTGTTGCTGCCCCAAGTGCCGATGAAAGCCGCGTTAAAGCTTCACCGCTTGCCCGCAGCATGGCTAAAGAAGCCAATATCGATCTAAGTACTATTACTGGAAGTGGCGATAATGGTCGCATCGTGAAGCGTGATATCGAAGCTGCAATTGCTCAGCAATCAGCTGCTCCGGCGCCAGCGCCTGCTCCTGCAGCTGCACCGGCAGCTCCTGCGGCACCAGCGCAAGAAGCACCTGCTGCACCAGCAGTAACTCCATTTGCTTATACTGGAGGTGATGATAACTTCGAGGATGTACCGCTATCGCAAATGCGTAAGGTAATTGCTCGCCGTTTGGGAGAAAGTAAATTCAGCGCACCTCACTTCTACCTCACAGTTGAAATCGACATGACTAAGGCAATTGCCTTGCGTAAGCGAATCAATGAGGTAGCACCAACTAAGATCAGCTTCAATGACTTAGTTATTAAGGCTTGTGCTGCTGGTCTTCGCCAGCATCCTGCAATTAATAGCTCTTGGCTTGATGATCGTATCCGTATCAACAAGGACATCAATGTAGGTGTAGCAGTGGCTGTCCCTGAGGGCTTGCTAGTGCCGGTGATTCGTTACGCTGATATCAAGACATTGTCGCAGATTAACAGCGAAGTGAAGCTATTGGCTGGTAAAGCTCGAGATCGCAAACTACAACCAGATGAGATGACAGGTAACACCTTTACCATTTCGAATCTGGGTATGTTCGGCATTGAGGAATTCACCGCTATCATTAATCCGCCTGATGCTTGTATTCTAGCAGTTGGTGGAATCATTCAGAAGCCAGTGGTAAAGGATGGAGAAATCGTGGTAGGCAACCAAATGAAGGTGACACTTTCTTGTGACCACCGTGTGGTTGACGGTGCTACTGGAGCTCAATTCTTGAACACCGTGAAAGAAATCTTACAAGATCCAATTCGCCTGATGGTGTAAGCGGTAATTCTGGATTTAAATACAACGAAAAAGGGGAAGTTGGCAGTTCAGCCACTTCCCCTTTTTCTTTTACTCTTTCATACCAGATTCAGTGCAAAGATAAAGAAACCTATCCGTCCAATCTACTTCCAGTTCCGTTCTTCCCACTTGTTCGTACCCACAATTGCCTTGGGGTACTGACTACCAATTTTAATGTGATGTTCTTCCTGTTCCGCAAATTGCATTTGATCAGGAATATGAATAAACTCTGTAGGTAATTCCGATAACTCAGGTACCCAGAGTCGAACGTAGTCCCCTTTAGGATCATACCGCCGCGCTTGCTTAACAATATTGAAGTAGCGGTCCTCGCGAGGGTCGCTACCAACTCCAGCTACATAATTCCAATTGCCCCAATTGCTGGTCACATCATAGTCTATGAGCATTGACTCGAAGTATTCGGCACCCATTTGCCAATTTACTTTCAAGTCCTTGACCAGGAATGATGCCACGTTTTGACGGCCACGATTCGACATAAAGCCGGTCAGATTAAGCTCCCGCATGTTGGCATCAATGAACGGCACTCCGGTCTCCCCCTCCAGCCACGGCCGGAAGTGTTTCCAGTTATTGCGTAAATCTTTGGGGGCTTCCATCTTCGTACCTCCTCTTAAGAAGATTTTCTCCTCGTACTTCTTCCCCATCAGGCGGAAGAAATCACGCCAAAGCAATTCAAAGAATAGCCAATAGGTACTTTTATTCGAGCCTCTTTCAGCCTCATAACGCTTTAGCTCATGATAAATCATCTTCGGCGAAAGACAGCCCTGGGCCAACCAGGCTGAGAACTTGCTCGAATAATCACCGCCGATGAGGCCATTACGAGTTTCTTTATAATTCTGAACATGATCCGTCTCCCACAGATAGTACCTTAAACGCTCTAAGCCAGCAGTTTCTCCGCCAACAAATGGCAAAGCTGCTCGACTATCAGGAATAACCTCATCATGACCAAAATCCTGAATGGTAGGAATCAGGCCC
>CAJXOS010000215.1 GCA_913057725.1 uncultured Lewinella sp. | reverse complement strand
AGAGGTTTGGGAATCCAAACCTTCTGCGCCTCGAGTATATACTCGCAAGAAGTAGGTTTGGCTTCGCCCAAACCACTTCGTTAACGGTATAGCATACATTAGAACCTTGGCAGAGCTGGGCATAAAAGTATGCCCCAGCTCTTCTTTATTCTGCTAGCCAGCCAATCAAGTTGCGGAGCAATTGTACATTCTCTTTGGCTGCTTGCGTGTTCATTCCGAATCTGCGTTGTTGCGGCCCAGCTAATTGTGCGGAGAACATGGCTGCTTCTCCACTTACAACGACTTTACCCTTACCATATGGGAAGTAGGCAATTTGCTGCCAGCCAGCTGCGGAATGATGAGGCGTTTCATCTCCGAATTGCCACGCCTGCTCAGGGCTCAATAAAGTGAAGTTCTTGTCCAGGGCTACGATGATTTGTGCATCCTCTGGCGCCCGAAAAGCACTTCCTGTAAAAGTGACAATAGTGTTAATGTCTGCAGTTAGGGGTGTTTCTTCTAAGGTCCCTTTCTTCTTGGAGAATCGATCGAAGTTTCGACGTCGATTGTCCATGGCGAAGCAGTTGAGCCACTCCACTCCAAAGGAGGCGCCAAGCTCTTCGGCAGCACCGCCAAAGGGCATATGGTCGGCAATTAGGAAGAGGCTGCCACCTTCATTCACCCATTCGTTTATTGCCTCAATTTCCGCTTCTGTGAAAGCACTAGGGCAGGGATTGATCCAATTGCCCACATTACTGTCGTGCAATGGATTGGCGATCACGTAGACCTCGCAGCCCGTTAATACCTCCGGCGTGATCTTGGCTTCTTGATCACTAACTCGGTATCCATCGGTACGGAGCACTTTACCGAAGGCGGCGTAGCGCCCGCCTACCGTATGGAAGTTATTATGTGATGCATCCACATAAACTTGCGGGCCTTCACCAATCGGATAAGCGGCTTCCTGAATTGTGAAGAATAGACTGGTATCAGCCACTTGCTGAGCGCTGCAATACATAGCACAGAGCATAACGGCAAGGAAGAGAAAAGTTGTTCGTTTTAGCATAGTCGGTGATTTTAATTCAATTAACTAAAAAATTAGTTAAACTCCAACTATCAACCTTCCCTTGCAGTATGTTGACCAGCAAATGATGTGCAAAAACTAGTTCCGGATATTCAAGAGCTCTGCCTCTAGTTCGGTCTTGACGTCCTCTTCTGCAGTTGTCAGGGTACCAGATAATAGATCTGTCCGTTCGTAAGGGTCATTTCCCAAGTGATACATTTCCTGTTCACCTGTTGCATTCACAATGAGCTTATAAGTACCGTTGCTGATCGCCCATAAGTCATTGGTGTCATTTTCCAATTCTGAGTACTGGTAGGTTCGATTGGAGCCCTCACCAGTAAGTAATGAAGCAAAGCTCTTGCTATCGTGTATTTCAGAGCCGCTGACTCCCGCTAATTCTGCAATTGTACTGAATAAGTCCGTACTGCAAAGCAGACTGTTGTCTTGCCCTGTTCTTTCAACTCCTTTTCCGGACACAAACAGTGGCACGTTCACACCTCCCTGATACATGCTTCCTTTTGCACTGGTATTGGTGTAAGGAGCTTGCACAACCTGTGGTGGCGTTCCATTATCGCCCAAGAAGATGATGATTGTGTTATCTAATTCCTCTTCTGGCATTTCCTCCAACAGTCTTCCGATTTGATAGTCCATCGCCTCTATCGCCGCCATGTAGTACGGTGTAGCATCCATTCCGTCCATATAAGTCGGCAAATCACCTTGGGTATGCATTTCCGCTGGGGGGATATGAAAAGGAGTGTGAGGTGCATTATAGGCCAGCCACAAGAACCATGGCTGCGTTTGATCTTTGATCCAATCAATAGATAGATTAGTAAAAACTTGAGTACTATACTCGGATTGAAAACTAACCACACCACTCTCATTCAACTGCCATTGATAATAGCTTTGCACTGCTCCTCGGGTAAGGCCAGCGTAATAATCCATACCATAAACCTCTGGGTTGAGAGTGGCGTTCTCCCCCGATAGGTGCCACTTACCAATGACCGCCGTAGCGTAGGCATCATTCGTCTCTTGCTTCAGATAGCTGTGCAGTATGACTTCCGAGGGATCCAATTCATCATTAGCCCATTTCACACCGGTACGGTATCCATACTTACCCGTAATCATAGAAGCTCTGGTTGGAGAACATGTGGGATTCACCCATAGATTATTGAAGGATAAACCACTGTTTCTAATCCCGTCCAGGTTCGGTGTATTCGGTTTAATACTCCCTTCGGAGAAACCTGGAGTAGCATCCTTACCCATATCATCCGCTATAATGAGGAGGATATTTGGTTGATTATCACCGGTAGGATCTGTGCTTCCTCCATCATCGTCAGCGCAAGCGCCAAAAAGGAATAGCACCAATGTCAGGCATAGGAGTAGTGGTTTGAAGGGGCTGTTCATGTGTAGTGTTTTTTTGTAAGGGTGTAGAGATAGGGGACAAAAGTCAATTAATGAACTTATGCCCCCGGCTGTTTCTGCTTCGTTTCTGGCTTGGACCTGAATTAAAGCTAAAGGTTTAATTCGCGAAGAGCTTCCTCAAAGTAGTACCAACAAAAACGGGAGGCCCCTGAGTGGGCCTCCCGTTTCTTATTTTTATTACCTGGCTGTTGCCTAATAGTAGCGGTAGCGACGTACGCCAGCAATGTGCTTGGCCAGACGCACCACCTGGCAGGTGTAGCCGTACTCATTATCGTACCAAACGTACAACACCACCTGGCGGCCATCACTGCCTACGATGGTAGAAGGTGCATCCAGAACGGAAGTCACCGTGCTACCAACAGCATTGCTCGATACGTACTCCGTAGAAGTAGAGTATTGAATTTGCTCTACGAGTTCTCCATGCAAAGCAGCTTCCCGTAGTGCAGCATTCAGTGCATCAACGGTAGCCTCTGTCTTTAGTGTTAAATTCAACACAGCAAGGGAGACGTTAGGCGTAGGTACACGGATGGCATTACCTGTCAGTTTACCCGCCAACTGAGGCATCACCTTAGCAACCGCAGTAGCCGCTCCAGTAGAAGTCAATACCATGTTTACTGGTGCTCCCCTACCCCGACGTGGCTTCTTGTGGAAGTTGTCTAGTAGGTTCTGATCGTTGGTGTAAGCATGAATTGTTTCAATATGTCCTTGCTCTACCCCGAAAGCCTTCTCTACTACATCCAAAACTGGAGCAATCGCGTTGGTCGTACAAGAAGCAGCACTGAAAATGCGCTCTGCTTCTACCTCCTCTGGTGTATTGACACCGTACACGATATTCGGCACATCACCTTTAGCCGGAGCTGTAAGTAGTACTTGAGCAATACCTGGGCGTAAGTGTATAGACAAAGCCTCACGATCGCGCCATACCCCAGTATTGTCAATCAAAACGGCATCCTTGATTCCGTAGCTGGTGTAGTCAATTTCATCTGGCGAACCGGCATAGATAAGGCGGATACGGTTACCGTTTACGATGAGTTCATTGCCATCAACGCTCACCTCTACCATACCATGGAACTCACCATGTACGCTGTCTGAATCCAACAGTGCTGCACGCTTGCTCGCTTCTTCAAAACGGTCTTTCATTTTCGGGCGAATTACAATCGCCTTAAGACGAAGTTGTTCACCGCGACCTGTACTCGAGATAATGCGGCGCGCAACCAAACGGCCAATACGACCAAAGCCGTACAAGACCACATCACGTGCACCATTATTCAGCGGCTCTACTTCAAGGATATTGCCCAATTGATCACCGATAAAAGCGTCGGCTGTAATTCCAGATTCTTGGCGGGCTTTACGCCATTCCATCGTCAGGATTCCCAAGTCGATCCGAGCAGGAGCCATACCTTCTTGCCCCTTGATGGCCTCAGCAATGGCTAGGCTATCCTCAATCTGTAAGGGAGCATCTGAATAGTTTTCTGCGAAGCGGTGATAGTTGAGTACGCGACTCGGACGAGTGTCGTAAATGTCGCGGCGAAAGAAAACCAACTCGATAGAGTGGTCAAAGCGTAATTCGCCCACGATTCGGAGGAGTTCCAGGGCTTGCTTTTCCTCCTGGCGCCAGTGGTCCAAAGCAGCATCGACCTGGGCGCTTAAAACAATCTTGTCTTGCAACATGTGGTGGTAAATTGTTTTATCAGGTACCACCCCCACAAAACAGCGTAGTACCTGGCCTTTGGTTTTGTGGCAAAGCGCTGTAGAGTGATCATATCAGCGACTGTCAATCAGTGCTTTGCCTTGGTTTTATTTGGTACCGCAAAGGTACACTTATTTTAACCAAACAGTTGCTATGGCAATGATATTTAGCGAGTTATGCGCCGATATTTTTACCACCTATCGGATGTAAAGATTACAATACCAGCCAATAATTCACCTTCAAGACTAGGGCTCGATTCTTTGGTCCCCATACCTCCACCGCATAATTGTCGGTATAAACCAGGAATAGCCATGATAAAGGACGGAATTGCCACTGCAGGCGGCTATTAATATTGAAGTTATCAGCCTGCGTATTGTACTGTAAGAAGGTAGTCCAAAAGAGATTCTTGGAGAAGTTTACTTCCGCTCTCGGACCTATGAGCCAGAGGGTTTCTTCACCAAATTCATCTGGAAAGGTTAATTCATTGTAGTTGGCCGACACGGAGAAGTTGCCCCAGGGCTGAGCCCGGTAGGCCAATTCGCCTCCCAGAAGCAGACGATTTCCATTGTAAAACCCTCCTCCTTCGAGCGTCAATCGATAACTCAGAAGCTTTCGTTGATCGGAATTATAGGTAATACCGAAGTCCTGATAATTATAGCGTCCTGCGGGTAGCGGTTCACCATCCGTGAAGTCGAATGGGTAGAGAAGTTCCGTGGCGTAGTTGACCGTACCAAATTCGAGATTGGCTGAATTAGGAAACTCTGCTCTAACAATGGCTACGGATGAACGCTCATTCAAAGAATAATCATCGTTCAGGAACAGGGCGTTCTCGAAATTGATGTTCAGGTTTTGCAGCCAATCTACTTTCGGCAGCAGCGTCAGGTTGAAGGGAGTATAGAGAATCTTGTAACCACGACGAATCGTCGTATCCCGTAGCGCATCGTAGTTTTCTATCCGATTTACAAAGCCCACATCGGCGAAGTAGTTCTCCCCTACCGTCACATAGTCCACTACAAAGTTGAAGTTGGCAGCAGTATAGGCACCACCAACATTCCAGAACACCTGCTTGTCATTCACTCCTTGGCGGAAGGCTTGGTGATAGCCACTCCAGGCTTCAATAGAACCATCTGCACTTTGGTAGTTGAATTCGAGGTCGGCATTGCGGTTATAATCGGTATCGCTAAACTCACCGTTAGCGAACCCTTGTCGATTGATGAACATACCTCGAATGGAGGAACGCTCTAGTACACGCTGCGAGAAAGCTGCTGTAAAGTAGTTCTGCCCCGTTTGCACATCATTTGCTTTGGTTTGTACACCAAGCACGCCAATACGCAGATCGTCCGTCACATTACCAGTCAGGCGAGCTCCGAAAGTAATGGGTACGGCCTGGCCATCCTCATCCAAACCAATCCGGCGGCTAAAGAAAGGCCGTGCTGGCGGGATGCCGAAGCTGCTAAAAAGATCACTGTTTTCGAGAAAGAAATTCCGGCGCTCCGGAAAGAAAAGGCTAAAGCGTGTGAGGTTCGTTTGCTGAACATCTACATCGACCTGGCTGAAGTCCGGATTGACGGTAAGGTCGAGGTTTAGAGAAGGTGTAAGGGCAATCTTGGCATCAACCCCAGTTTGGCCCAGCCAATCCTCTTTTTCTTCTGGCACCTCTGCTTCCATATCCTGCTGGTATGCTCCAGAGATGTAGGGAATAATAGCAACGTTACCGGTAGCAACCGGCGGGGCTGCATCCCAGATGAGCTGCCCGGAGTATCCTTGGTCTATACCCCAAAACTGGCGGGGTATGGGCGCCCAAACGTGGAATTGATTGCGCTTCGCGTCATTACGCAGAAAGTTAATCCCCCATACTTTCGCTCCAGCTTCGTAGCGCAAGGTTTTGAAGGGAATGGCCATTTCCACTACCCAACGATCATCGTACTGAGCAGTTTCGGCATACCAGATATTATCCCAGTTGTTGTTCCAGTTACCAGGCCCACTGCCACCTCCCAGCAAGGCTTCCATCTGTACACCAAGTGGGTTTACCCCGAACATAAAACCATTGGCAGCTTCGTTGATGGGGTCCAAGGTGATAGAAACTGCATCACTATCCCAGTAGCCAACATCGCGCTTAAGCGTTTGAATGACATGGTTTTGACTGGTATCAAAACAGGTAATAGCTACATAAAGGAATTGATCATCGTAGGTTACTCGGCCTTCGGTATTCACAGCCGCTCGAACATCATCACGAGGGTCTTTCTCCCAGAAATCACCAGCGATGGCAGCATCCTGCCAGGCAGCTTCATCCAAGGAACCATCCAATTTAATTTCACTGCTGGCCCGTTTCACCCTCAATTGATGGGAGGACTGGTTGGGGCGTTCGGTCTGGGCAACTAGCTGTACGGATAACAAACAGACAGCCATCAATAATGATAGACGACTCATGGGGTATTTCTTTGCGTTTTTTCCCGGGCTCTAGTCCGGTTTCTAGGCGGAACACAGAAACTACATTATTGGTTCCGCCGCGCAAAGGTCCGCTTATTTTCCCAATTAACAATTAAGTAATTGGCCCAAAATTATTCCAGCAACGCTGTCTATTCATCTTTCAATATCTCAGCAGGATTCGTCGACGCTGCACGAATGACCTTACCAGAGATCGTGAACAAACTGGCTCCTAACATCAAGAAAATGGAAACTAAGAATGGCCATAGCTGTAGTGGCACATGATAAGTCCAAATACTGGACATCAGCATTTCTGTAAGGTAGAACGCACCCACCGCCCCAAACACAGAGGCAATCAAGAGAATGATCATGAACTCTCGGCTGACGCGTAAGCTGATGTTGGCCACTGATGCTCCAAGTACCTTCCGCACTCCGATCTCCTTCATCCGCTTCACGAGGTTCAGGGAAACCAGACTGAACAAGCCAATGATGGATAGGAAAACAGCAACAATACCTAGGACGGTGAACAAGTCGCGGATGTTATTATTCACCAAGGCCATATCTCCTTTCTCCTCATCCATAAAACGTACCGTGGATAGCTCATAAGGAAAAATCTCCGTCCATTTTTCGTCCATCATCTGCTTCACGGCCAGCAGATCATCATTGTTTACGCGAACAGATAGGAAGCGGTAATCCGTTTGATCCACATAGCGCATAAGCATTGGATCTAAAGGATCCCACAGACCTCCCTTGAAGTAAATATCTTTCACGACTCCCACTACAGTGAGCGCGATCGTATCCTTCACCACTATACGCTGATCAATGGGGTTTTGCCATCCCATTCGTCGTACGAACTCTTGGTTAACAAGAACGGAGTTCTCCATATCGGACCGGCTGTTCGGCACAAAGTCACGGCCTTCCACAATGGTGGCGCCAACTGCCTGGAGGTAATTTGTACCAATATCAAAGATGCTTACATCCAGCTCTTCATCATTGTTGTAACGGACAGGGTCGGTATACCAGGATGAACTTATACTACTTCTGGAGCCAGCTATCTCCTTAATCGACTCATGACCCATTAGTTGATTCGCAAGTTTCTGATACCCTTGCTGATCATTCACATAGGCAAATACAGTTTGATCCATATCGAATCCCATATCGTACTCTGCCTGGTAACTCGCATTTTGATTGAATACAAAACCGGCAATTACGGCAAGCAGGGAGATAGCAAACTGGAGGGTCAATAAGATGCGGGTCAGTGGATTAGTGCCACTAAACTTGACACGCCCGCGCAAAATGGTGGTTGGTTGAAAGCTACTCACATACAACGCAGGGTAGCTACCCGCAATGAAGGCAGCAAAAAGCAGAAGTAAGAGTAGGAAAATAACCAATCCTGAATTCGCCAACAGATCTAGCTTGATCTCTAAGAATGGCCACATTGCACTGTAAGCCGGAACAAAGAATAGGGATATCAAAAGTCCAACTAATAGGGACATCACTACTAGTAAGGTATTCTCGCCTAGGAACTGAAATATGAGTTGCCGGCGATTAGACCCCAGCACCTTTCGGATACCTATCTCTTTGATTCTGCGATTGGCTATCGCTATCGAAGTATTCGTGAAGTTGAAGCAGGCAATGAGCAAAATCAAGAAGGCCATGATCCCAGGCGAAACTGCTGCGGCTGAAGGCAAACTCTGACGGAACCAGTGGTTCCAGATATCCTCCCGCTCTGAGCGTACCGCCATGCCTACGAAGGGATCCAGGTAATAAGAATCTACCTTATAGTCATCTTTGGCTTCGTTCTGAATAGCTACAAAAGAGGCCAATTGCTTCTCTACCTGTGGTACATCCGCAGCATTGGGTACTCGAATAAAGGTAGAATTGAAGTTCGCCCAATCATCAGGCTCCCAATCTTGCACCTCTGATCCGTTGTCAAAGTTGATATAGGCGTCCGCCCCAAAACTGCTATTCTTTGGTGGGTTGGTGAAGACACCAGTAACCTGATATTGTAGTTGCTGATCTCCTACGATGTAAGTTAAGGTCTGTCCGATCGGGTCTTGGCCCTGCGGGAAGTGCTGCTCCTGCAAACGTTGGCTAATGACAATCGACTGCTGCTCGGATGCCTGCAGAACGGTACCAGACTGCATCTGGAAGGTAAACAGATCAAAAAAGGAAGGGTCTACCGCTCGCATATCGGTGCGAAACACCTCATTATTTACTTTGAGGTCTCCACTAATGGGTACGTATCGCGCTACCTCCGACACCTGTGGAAAGCCACTAGCGATCTCCGCTCCCAAAGGCATGGGGCAGCTTCCGTTTTTAATAGGATAACCGTTGGTGATGCGTACAAAATTGACTCTATACACATCTTCACTGCCTTCATAATAGCTATCAAACTGAGCATTGTAGTCCCAATTCAGATAAGCAACTATACAACAGGAAATAGCAATACCGAGACCAATAACATTAATCAGAACAAAGAGCTTGTTCTTGGCTAAATTACGCAGCGTGATCTTGAGGTAATTCTTGAACATATCGCAGAATATTGAACATTTTAGAATGGCCATGTAAGCCTAAACGTCCATTTAGATTTAAGCTTAGTACACTCCAAGGCTAAACTACCGAGAGTAGTAGGGGGAGTGTTTCAGCTCAAATTCTTGCGATAATGTGTAGACTTGTTTCGCCAGAGCCTTAAATGGCTACA
>CAJXOS010000214.1 GCA_913057725.1 uncultured Lewinella sp. | reverse complement strand
AAAGCTTCGGTCTTTCAGGCCGGAGCTTTTCTTGTTTTCCAGTCTTCCGTTTTTCATCCTTCCGGTAGATTCTTACTTTTATCTGTCCTATCCTCCCGCTAAAGAAAAGACTAGAGCATGACCAGAGAACAAGCCTATTCATTCCTCTCAGAAATGACCAAATCCGAGTCTTTACTCCGACATGCTCGAACTGTGGAATTAGTCATGCGAGCCATGGCACGCCATTTCGGCGAAAATGAAGAGCAATTCGGGATCTGCGGTTTAATTCATGATGCCGATTACGAAATGTACCCCGATCAGCACCCAGCCATTACCGTGGAGAAATTGGAACAAATGGGAGAAGCGGCCTTGGCACATGCCATAGCGGGACACTACACTAAATGGAACGTTCCGCGGGAGTCTATGATGGACAAGTGCATTGTGGCTGCGGACGAGCTCACTGGTTTTATCTATGCTGCGGCCTTGATTCGTCCCACGAAAATCGAGGGCATGACCGCCAAATCCGTTATGAAGAAATTCAAAACAAAAACCTTCGCTGCCTCTGTAGACCGGGATGAAGTTCGTAAAGGAGCAGAATTGCTGGGTTGGGAATTACGAGAATTGATCAACTTCATCATCCCAGTTTTGCAAGAGCACCAGGAGGAGTTGTTCTAGTCCAATACGGGAAGCTCTATTTAAGTTGCCTAAAGGAAAATGCTGCTGCTTTGAATTTCTCAAGTTCAGCAGCTGGGATATTTCGGAATCCAATATGTACCTTATTACCTAGCAATCTATCTTGCCAGAATAATCCTGTCGAAGAGTGACCGGCTAACAACAGCGTATCTCCATTCATAAAAGCTTCGAACCATTCATAGTACTTTCCTGAAGCACGAAGCTCTTCATAATTCATTGGATTCATAAAGGTAGAGACATAGAGGACCATCGAGTCCCGGTACCAATACTCATGTCGTCTCTCGTGATCTCCCGAAACAAATAGCTGCTTGTACCCCATTGGGGGGTCCAATATATAGGTATGCCCTTCTTCGTATGGAACAAATTGCTGTACGTCCCCTTTTGAGGCTACACATCCAACAACCAATAAGAGGACAATGAAGGTTGGAATACACGTCAGCCGCCAAAACATCTTACCAATTCGTAAAGGCGGCATTAAAAATATCTTCCGTCAACTGGGCCAGGATATCTTCAATGGCTTGCGTCTGTACACTTGCTAATTCGGTGTTAGCATCAAAGTCGAAGAAGAAAGAGAAATTGCGCTTGAATCCATCATCTTTATTCTTGTTGCTGATGTATTCAACGGCAGTTACAATAGTCAAACGGTTAATTGCACTACTCTCTCCTGGTTGAGGTGCTTCGGCAGTTACTCGAAAATCTACAATGGTACCTTGGAACTCTACATCGGGCTCTGTCTCATTTAGAATCAGACGGCTTTCTCGACGAATTTTTTCTTTAAGCGCCTCCGAGGTTTCAATGGCTAAGGTTGGAGGAGCATTCAAGGCGTTGTTCTTAAACTGCCCGACATAGTAAGTTTGGACGTCCGTAGGGATACTAATTCCCCGAAAGGAGTAACCGTTATTGCCGCACTGCCAAAAGGACACAGAACAAAGCAAGAGTAGAACAAAAATGGACTTCTTCATGAAATAATGCGATGACCGTTACTGAATAAGTGGTTCGCCGATAAACACTTTCACTTCCGGCGAGATCCTAATCCTAACTTTTACGATGAGTGGCTCCTGCAAATCAGCATAGATACGCCGATGCAAGCTGTACGTGGTTTTTATCGTAGATATAACGGTACGCATAGCGCCATTGCTGTCTGGCTTATCGAGAATCTCATCCAGGCGCTCCATGGAGAAATCTTTATGACTCCCTTTTAGATCCACTTCCAGAGAAGGGCTCAACGCTACACCTAGCGCGAAACTCTCCACCTTAAGCCCATAAATTTCTAGCTGAGGAAAGATCTTCAGCCAATCATCAATGAGCTTATAAGTCTTTTCTTTTGCGCCAGAACCCAGGGTGCCGGCCTGCTCTCGCAGTGAATCACCGGCATCCTGAAGGGTCTTCATGATCTTATCAATCATCTAGTTCTTTTTAAACTTGATGGTACCACCAGTATCTGGGGTTTCTTCCAGAAGGTCGAGGAAGTTGTAGGATACAACTACGCTCTTACCATCAACGTCTGAGTTTGGAATAGAGGACTTCTTAACGCGTCCTGGCAAATGATAGGTGGTTGTAAATGTCGCGTCTGACATCATCATCTTCACCATTTCCATCATCTCCTCTCCTCCCATTTCTTCGATGAGCTCATCTGGGTCTGAAGTAACGACTTTACGAGTAAGTGTACGACCGCTAAGTTCCCATAGAGATTCGCTACCAGTAAAGGCGCCACCACCGCCCATTAGGCCGCCCATGCCACCTTGTGCGTCAGAATCATTGAGTTTACTAAAAGTCTCATTAAAGTCGTTCAACTCATTGAAATCAGAGAACGGGAAGGTGATAATGATCTTTCCAATCTCCTCTGATTCACTCATGCGCATGCGCATTTCTGTTTTTTCCAACAAGGCGCGGTCCTTGTCGGTCAAGGTTGGAGGCAAACCGCCTTCCTGCATATCAGTGAAAGAGATCAGCGAATCAATCTCGAGTGCTTCGCTACCTGTTTCTTCTTTCATTCCCTGCTTCATCATTTCCCCCATGAACGGATCAGAGAACATTCCGCTCATATCAACAGTAATCTGGTATTTCCCCGAGCCATCTGCGTTCAAGTACAGGTCTTCGAGCATTTCGAAGCAGCCTGTGGTGATTACAGCTAATAGGAGGCAGGTGAGATAAGACAAATATTTCATAGATTTCAAAATTTTCTACAGCGTCACAAATTTCAGAATCCCGATAGCTATTGGGACTGCATCTATGTAAACGCTGTGCTCTTGCATGAATTGCTGCCAATCGTTCCCAATCAGGAATTTTCGATTAAACAAAATCATGCTCGATTCATGTATTCTTTTTTTTGCAAGGTAAGGTAAAAGCGCCAGCAAAGGCTACCTTTATCGACAAATTGACAGCTATTCTGGTTCAGCTTTTACTATAACTCTATGTCTTACTTAGAAGTATTCGCCACCGTATTTACTTTGATATGTGTGTGGCTCACCGTCAAACGATCTATCTGGTGTTGGCCAGCTGGTATTATTGGTGTCTCTGCTTACTTTTTTGTCTTCTATGACAGCAAACTCTACGCCGACATGGGACTCCAAATCATATTTCTGGCCCAAAGCATTTATGGCTGGTATTTCTGGGTCCATGGCAAGGAAGAGGACCACGATAATGTTCCCATTCGACTCCTCAACCTGAAAGAGCGTCTACTCGCCTTGGCACTAATTGCAGCCTTAATACTTACCATCGGAACACTGACCGCTCGATATACGGATACAGACGTAGCCTATCTCGATGCGATGGTGGCTTCCATTAGCTTAGTTGCCAACTTGCTCCTGGCCCGAAAGATCCTGGACAATTGGGTACTCTGGATTTTTGTTGACGTTGTATATGTAGGTCTCTTTTACTACAAGGAGCTCTACTTGACTTCGGCGCTTTATCTCGTATTCTTTTTCATGGCCACTGCTGGCTTTATTCAATGGCGGAAAGAATGGCGATTACAAGAGGTTTAGTTCTGGGTAAATTTATGCCCTTTCACCGAGGGCATATGCACTTGATAGAAACAGCAGCTCGCCAGGTGGACCAACTAACGGTACTGGTTTGTAGTATCAAGGCAGAGCCCATTCCTGGTGCACTACGCTATGGCTGGGTCAAAGAGCAATACCCTAATATTCGTGTCCTACACGTAACAGACGAAAACCCACAGGTGCCCGAAGAACATCGTTTCTTCTGGGACATTTGGGTAAACACGATCCGACGCAACTGCCCCGACGGTGTAGATGTATTCTTCTCTTCAGAAGATTATGGCGATAAACTCTCTCAACATCTGGGCTGTAAACACGTACTGGTAGATAAGGAACGAATCACCGTTCCCATTTCAGCTACCAAAATACGTAGCAACCCCAAAGAGCATTGGGACTATATTCCCGAACCTGTTCGTCCCTATTACTGCAAACGTGTGGTGCTTACTGGCCCTGAGTCCACCGGCAAATCCGTATTAGCTCAAAAATTAGCCGATCATTTTAATACGGTGTGTGTTGAGGAATACGGACGCACATACTGTGAAGAACACGGTATGGACTTAAAGCCGCTGGACTTTGCACACATTGCGGGAGGACAACTACTGCTAGAGGATGAAGCAGCTCGAAAGGCCGACGCCGTTCTTTTCTGTGACACCGACTTGTTAGTCACACAAGTATGGGCAGAAATCTTCTTCAACTACTGCCCACCGTGGATCCGTTGGGCAAGTCACCAAAGGCAATACGACCTCTTTCTGCTCTTAAAACCAGACATTCCTTGGGTAAATGATGGCACCCGGGCATTCGAAGAAGTACGCGAATCCCAATGGCTTCGATTGAGGGAAGAGCTTGAAAGTAGGAATATGCCGTATGTAGAAATCAGTGGAAACTTTGGTGAGCGCTTGGAACAAGCAGTCCTTGCGGTAGAGAATATTTTATAATCCACCCTACGGAGCAAACCAAATTTAACTTAGTTCGTTTTTATACACGTACTACAAGAACGACAACCTTATGAGTTTACCCCAAACCTTGGGCGAATTAAAAGCCAGTGGTTATAAAGCACGTTCCATCAAAGAGGAAATGCGGGCCAATCTGATCGAAAAGCTACAGAAGAAAGAAAAGATCTTTCCTGGCGTTCTCGGTTTTGATGACACCGTGCTTCCTGATGTAGAACGCGCAGTACTATCTCGACACAACATTCTACTTCTAGGACTACGAGGGCAAGCCAAAACCCGTATTGCACGATTATTGGTGCACCTCCTTGATGAGCATATGCCGATTGTAGCGGGTAGTGAGTTAAATGACGACCCACTCCAACCATTAAGCCGTTATGCTATCGACCTCATTGCAGAGAAAGGGGATGATACTCCAATTGAGTGGATCCATCGCGATGACCGTTATGTTGAGAAATTAGCTACTCCTGACGTAAGTGTAGCCGACCTTATTGGTGATGTTGACCCAATTAAGGCCGCCACGCTGAAGCTCCCCTATTCGGATCAGCGAGTTATCCACTTTGGCTTGGTACCAAGGGCTCATCGTAGCCTGTTCGTGCTCAACGAGCTGCCTGACTTGCAGGCAAGAATTCAGGTATCATTGTTTAACATCCTTCAGGAAGGAGACATCCAGATTCGTGGATTTAAGCTTCGCTTACCACTTGATATTCAGTTTGTTTTCACAGCTAACCCTGAGGATTACACGAACCGTGGTAGCATTATCACTCCGCTAAAAGACCGGATTGAGAGTCAGATTCTGACCCACTATCCAAAGACGATAGAGATTGCACAGCAGATCACCAGCCAAGAGGCTAGTTTAACTCCAGCACAACAAGAATTGGTGCATGTGCCAGACTTGCTTTCTATTCTACTGGAGCAAATTGCCTTCAATGCGCGTGAGAGTGAATACATCGACGAAAAGAGCGGTGTATCTGCGCGATTGACAATCGCTGGCTATGAGAATCTCGTTAGTACTGGTGAGCGGAGAATGCTGATTAATCGTGAAAAGAGTACCCGAGCCAGAATCACAGATTTCTGGGGCGTTGTACCTGCCATCACCGGTAAGGTAGAGTTGGTATACGAGGGTGAACAAGAAGGTGCCTACTCCGTAGCCATGTCTCTTCTGGGTAAAGCCATCAAGGATGCGTTCCTTGACCATTTCCCAAATCCAGAAGACATTCGTCAAGGAGAAGAAAGAGATCCTTACGGAACGATCCGAACCTGGTTTGGAGCTGGCAATACCTTAGATCTGCTGAACGACGCAAGTGAAGAGGATTACCGGAAAGCACTTGACGGTGTCGCTGGGCTAAAGAAATTGGTTACAGCAACGATTAATAACCTGAACCCAGAAGACACCTATCTCTACATGGAGTTGGTTGTGCAGGGTCTAGCAGAATTTGATATCCTGAACAAGGACGTGTTAGAATCAAGTCTAAGCTTCCGCGATCTGCTCGCCAATATGCTGGACGAGGACGACATGTTTGATGGGTTCAACGATAACTAAGGCCCAAACGAGCCTTGTTGCATAAAAGCTGGATGATTCCTTGAGGATTCATCCAGCTTTTATTTGTTATGCAGGATAGATTTCTGCCATCATACAACGAGCGCTACCGCCACCGTAGGCTTCAATCGTATACAGTGGGGCGTGGAGTAGATTGGTGTGTAACTCTAACTGCTCAACTTGCTCAGGGGTAAGTGATTTATAAGCTTGCTCAGACATAGCGAGGTACTTCTCACCATCTTTCCCGCGCACCTGAAGCATGTTACCTGCGAAAGCTTCCATTTGAGCGACTGTAATAGAAACGATATCTTTCCCCGTATGCGTCAGGCGATCTGTCACTTCCCGGCGCTGCACCGCATCTTTGATCGAGTCCAGACAAATAACGCAAAAGTTCACACCTAAAGCCATCATCACGTTCGTGTGATAGATTGGAAGACCATTGGCATCGTAGCTGTCAAAAACAACCTTCTCGTAGCCCATCCATAGCGCGAATTCATCCATCAGACCTTCGTCCGTCCGGATACTACGACAGGCATAGACGATCTTATTATCTCGGTCCAAGATGAGGCTACCCGTACCCTCGAGGTACCGCTCTTCTACCTCTCTCGCTTCGAGAGCGATGAGCTTCTCGTATCCAAATTTTGATTGCAGCTTTTCAACGATGTCTTCCCGGCGCTCTAGTCGGCGCATAGGGGCGTACATCGGATAGGTTATGATTGTACCGTCCTGGTGAGTACTGAACCAATTATTAGGAAAGACTGCGTCTAGCTTGAGCGGCTCATCGGTATCCTCTACAACGATTACATCTACTCCAACTGCTCGGAGCTTGTCAACAAAACCATCAAATTCCTTACGAGCCTTAGCACTGATCTCATCTGGACTAATGGATTGATCGTTCGTTTGAAACGCATTGTTACCAGCCGTTTGGGTATTGTACCCGAAATGAGCTGGTCGCACCATAAGAATGGTATCGGTAATTTGTGTGGTGGTCATCGCTTGATGCAAGTTTTATTTGGTTTGGCAAAAGAACATCTTTTCGCGGAAATTTGCTACCACCCCAGGCAAAAACAGTACTTTCAGGCATCACTAAAGTGCATTTTCATGGACCACAGACTTGTTATGAAACGCTTGTTTCTTCTATTCGGCCTAGGACTTTTGTTTAGTATACCAACATCAACCATGGCGCAAAATCAAAGCGAAACCTTTTCTCAATTGGAGGCGCTATATCAGGATTGGCGAAGTTTTGAAGAGCCGCCAATGCACCAAGGAGCACCAGATTATCGGGCAGAGACCTTCGAGCGGCGCCATCCAGACTTCCTCAAAGTTCAAGAGCGCTTGCAAGCTATTGACACCTCTGGCTGGTCAGTAGCCGAACAGATTGATTGGCACATCGTCTGGGCAGAATTAAACGGTTACCAATTCAACCACACTATTCTCAAACCTTGGGTTCGCGATCCAGCCTTCTACAAAACAGTCTGGACCTATCGTAGTGATGTCCCAGCCCATGAAGGGCCAACCCATCATGCAACCCTAGAATTGTGGACGTACAACTTTCCGCTTTCAGAAAAGGAAAGAGAGCGAATGTTGGGAGATCTCGCCGTAATTCCTGCACTGAATAAGCAAGCGCAGCAAAACTTAACTGGCAATGCTCGGGATCTATGGATTACCGGTATTCGGGACATTCGTCGTCAAAGCACTGTACTCAGTGACATGTTAAAAGCAGAAGGCGTAGCGAGCGACGGGGAGCTGATTGGAGCCATCAAAGAAGCAATAGTATCTACCGATCAATTGGCCGAATGGCTAGAAGAGCAGTCATCTAGCAAGGATGGTCCATCAGGTATTGGTAAAGAAAATTATACCTGGTATTTACAGAATGTGCACCTCGTACCCCTAAGCTGGGAAGATGAAGTGATGATTTTGAAGCGCGAATTGGCTCGCGCCTGGTCCACTTTAAAGCTAGAAGAACACCGTAATCGTGACCTTCCTGAACTTCCTCAAGCTGACAGCCCAGAGGCCTACGATGCATTAGCAGAAATGGGCGCAAGTAGCCTGATGAAATTCTTAGAAGACCAAGAAATAGTGACCGTCAAAAAGTACTTCGGCCCGGCTTTACGAGAGCACCTTGGCAGCTTCGTACCTTCTCACCAAAGAAACTTCTTCTGGATTACAGCACATTATGACCCTCGCCCTTTGTACTGTCATTTCTACCACTGGTTTGAATTGGCAAGAATGGACAATGAGCCCAATGCACGTTTAGTGAGGAGAGCTCCCCTACTGTACAACATCTTCGATTCTCGGAATGAAGGTACAGCAACTGCGGTGGAAGAAATGTTTATGCACGCAGGGCTTTATGATGACAATCCGCGGGTACAGGAAATCGTGTATATCATGATTGCCCAACGTGCTGCACGTGGACTCGGATCACTATACGCTCATGCCAACGAAATGACTATGGAGGAGGCTGGTGGCATTCACTCAGAGTATACTCCTAGGGGCTGGATGAAAACCGAAAAAGAGCTGCTGATATTTGAGCAACACCTTTATCTGCGCCAACCTGGTTACGGCACTAGTTACATCACTGGTAAATACTTGCTAGAAGAAACAATGGGTGAATATGCCAGGTACCAAGAACTGGAAGAGGTAGACTTCGAACTCATGGACTTCTTTGACCGCCTAAATACAATTGGAAACATTCCAATTAGTTTGGGAAAATGGGAGTTAACCGGAACCAAGCCTTCATTTCTTGACTAAAGCTTGTGCTGATTTTCTTCAGGTGCAACTACCGCTCATGACAGGCATATACTATCTTTGCCTGCCATCAAATTCGCTAGATTTCCGTTGGTAACGGGCCTCAGTAAAATTAGCTGCAAAAACAAAATCAACATATTGATGTACAAAAAACTCTATCTCATTCTGTTCAGTATCGCCTTGATCAGTTTCCAGTGTACTGGAGACCAAGCCACTACTGAAGATCAAACAGAAGCAAGTGAAGCTGCTAGCGAGCAGGAGCCAACAATGCCAAAAATCGTGGCCCAGCCTCCACCAGAAAGTAATCGTAGCGCATCAGAGATCTTTGAGGCGAATGCGGATCGCTATGCCCAGCTCTATCAGGTGGTTTCGAAGAACCTAGATAATATTCGTCAAAGAATTGATGGAGAGAGTTTTCCAGAGCGATTGAAAGATGGCCTGAAAGCAAGCTATGAGGAAGTAGCCAATTACAAGACCATTGAAGAAATATCTCAGACTTCAAAATACACCTCGGCTGAAACCGTCGAGCAGTTCATGGAAGGACTGGAGATGTACCTTGATCGTTGGGGAATGAAATAACGAAGTTGTCTAAAGTTTTTAGCTAGGCGGGCAA
>CAJXOS010000213.1 GCA_913057725.1 uncultured Lewinella sp. | reverse complement strand
CAAATATGTTGCTCTTAGCCCTTGATTCGCGTGACTCATTATTCACTATTGCCCTAAGTTCGTTTAGATCTCTTCCTTGATACTTAAGCATGTAGTGATTTGTTAGTGCAGCCTGTTCCTTCTCCTGTATTCTCTTCCCTATCTCCGAGCGCTTCTCATCCCAGGTTCTATGTCTTAAATCAACTTGCAGTAAATCTGATAGCTCACCGGCTATATATAGTAGTTCCTCGCGATGAATTGAACGATCAATTGTTAAGCCTTCTACTCCACCTATATCGATCATCAAGTGATATGAAAAGCCACCTTCTGAATCGTCTTCCTCATCAATAACAACGGCGACAACCTTACTAAACTCAGTTTGCTTGTCCTTTACTAGGATAAACCTTTCAGCCAAATGAAGTTCAATATTATTAGTATTTAAAATCCTTAGAATCGCGATCAGCAGAAAAAATGCGAAAGTGATTAGAGCACCGATGTATAGCGATCCCTCAGCTTGGATTGTATTGGAGTAGGCCTGATATAAAATAAGACCGACAAACATCAAACCTATTATACTGCTTGCAATCACCTGGTAGATATCCTTCTCTAGAACGACATAGTCTGGCCGCTTGTAGTTAAGCCTTACTCTTCTATTTGGTTTAAGTCTTTGTATCAAACTGGATCTTTATTATCTAATTTCGGCGAACTCGGACTTAGACGCAACTACACATCAGCCCTCTCAATCCCTAAACAGGCTTGGACCTCAGCGCTAAGTGCTAATACTAGTCCTAAAATCAGCGCGTACTGCTAACGATTATATATTTCATGATCCCTACCGACCGAAATCGTCATAGTACTCATCAAAATAGGTTTCGTACTCGTAGATGAGCTCGATGTTCTTGACTTCGATGTCGGTGATGGCGGTACGGATGTCGGTGGTGATGGGCATGTACCAGTCTTGCTTCTCAAAGTGGTAGCGCATGTCTTTGATTTTGAAGCTGTAGCCGTGGCGGGCATAGACTTCATTGCGCATGAGGCGAAGTTCTTCGGAGTTGTAGTTCCACACGTCCTCTTCGGTGAGGAGGCGCTGAGATACCATTGGCCAATCGCCTACATCCTTGCGGTATTCATAGTCCCGGGCTTGTAGCTGATAGCTTTTGGCGCTATTACCTTGTTTACGGAATGGCTTCCATTCGCCTTTCACTTCCTGGTCTTTGACGGATAGCGTGAAGGTGAAGGTGCCATCGTAGGGATCATCACCAGGTTCAGCCAACTCACAACTGAACTGTTGATCGCCGATTGATTCGATACTGCCTTTGATGGGGCGGAAGTTGCCAGCGCATACGCTGTAACCCTCAATCGTTGAGCCATCGGTGTCGGTGAGGATTAGCGTGATTTGGTTTGGACCAAATTCTCCGGTGTAATACCCTAGGATATCATCTTTCGCTGCGGCTTCACCCATTTTGCGAAGTTGCTCAGCCATCTCCAGTTGCTCTGGTGTCATGGAGGGGCCTATGGTGCGAATGTCAGCGGTAAAGTGTGCCGAAGCAGAATTGGCCGGACGCTCTTTAGCCGGTACTTGTGATGCCTCTGTCGTGTTCTCAGCGGTGTTGGAGTCAGCTGCTTGTTGCTCGGTGCCGTTGGTGTTGTTTTGGCCGCAAGCTAAAAGACTGAAGAGGAGGAGCGTTAATAAGGTTTTTTGTACCATTGTTTTGTCTTTGGTGTGGTGTTCCACAAAAATAAGCAATGGCTAAAAATAAATGCCTAGATCCGTGAATACTTCGCAACAGTCCTGGTTTCGATACTGGCCACAAGCACTAGCACTGCTACTGCTGCTGTACTTCACGTGGCGTATGATTCTACTAAGCCTACCCTACCTGGCACTGGAAGATCGAGTCGCTTTTCTACGGATCAAGCAATCTGTTATTCATCTTCAGTGGTGGAAAGGTGCTTTCTACGTGCATGTCTTTACGAGTGTGTTCTTGCTGTTGGCTGGCTTTACGCAGTTCAATTCCAGGGTGATCCAACAGTATCCTTCCGTCCATCGCTGGATCGGGCGTTCTTATGTGGTCATTATTCTTTTCCTGTCGGGGCCGGCGGGTCTTATTCTTGCTATCAAGGCTAATGGTGGTTGGCTATCGCAATTGGCTTTTACAAGTTTGGCGATACTGTGGTGGTGGTTTACCTGGAAAGCCTGGCGGACGGTACTACAAGGAAAAATTGAGCAACACCGAGCTTTTATGTGGCGAAGCTTTGCGCTGACCTTATCCGCCATCACCTTGCGTTGTTGGAAGTGGCTGATCGTTTTTCTTTGGGCTCCACCACCTATGGATACTTATCGTGTGGTAGCCTGGCTAGGGTGGGTGCCCAACCTGTTATTGGTAGAATGGTTGTTGAGGAGGAAAAAGACGGATCTTTCGGAAGAATTTAGTTGAGGACCACTTGAACTTGCCCCATCTGGCACTAGAATTGCAATGTTCTATACTTAAGCATTCGCAAAATTGCTGGCTAGCAATAGTGTTTTTAATATGATCGTTATCGAAATTAGCGGCTTGCATGAACAAGTCTGACGGGCTAATTCTTAATATACATTGTAGGAATACTATTTTTTTGTAGAGGAATGCTATTTTTGTCATGAATGGGCTTGGAGCAGCCTACAAACAAAAGACTACAGTATGGCGATTCGGATTCAAATGCAGCTAAACGAGAAATTGTATTTGCGGGACCCGCAAGATACAAAGTTAGGTCGCAAAATAATTCGTCATAGCATCTTGCTCATCGATGAGATTGGCTTCGAACAGTTTAACTTCAAAAAGCTAGCGGAGCGCATTGAATCGACAGAGGCATCAGTCTATCGGTATTTCGAAAACAAGCATCTTTTGCTGGTTTATCTCTTGTGTTGGTATTGGGAATGGACGAAGTTTCAGCTCGACTTCAACACCAACAATATCGAGGATCCTTGCCAGAAGCTACGCATTGCCGTAGCTACGATTGTGAATACTGCAAAACGCAACGCTACCATTGATTTCGTGGATGAAGATGTACTGCACAAAGTGGTAGTTGTAGAGGGTGTAAAAGGGTACCATAGCAAGGAAGTAGATAAGGAGAACCAAGAAGGTTTCTTCGCTACCTACAAGTCTTTAGCTGAAAAAATTGCCTCCTTCATTTCTGAGATTGATCCGGAGTTTACTTATCCGCGAGCACTGGCCAGCACTTTGTTAGAGATGGCCAAAGATCATACCTACTTTGCAGAGCACTTACCACGCCTTACGGATGTAAAGGTGATTGACGGGAACTTAAGCCAGGTTGAGCAATTGTTGATTGACTTTGCCTTCCGCTTAATTCGCCCGGAAGAGGTAAACGCCTGCTAGGAGTTACCCCCAAATAACAATAAACGCACTTACATTATGCGCACACTATTCTGCCTCGCAGTGGTGAGCCTGTTCACCTTTTTGTCTTGTAAGACTCAAGAACTAGCAGGTCCTACTATTCCCGCCACTTATAACAGTGATATTGAGGACTGGCGTTCGCGCCGTTTGGCAAGTTTGACCTCGCCTACAGGCTGGCTTAGCCTTACGGGGCTATATTGGTTGAAGGAGGGAGTGAATATCTGTGGTACGGCCCCGGATGCAAGAATTCGCTTGTCAGGTGATGCTCCTGCACAAACAGCTATTTACACCTTGGAGAATGGTCAGGTAAGTTGTGAACCAGTAGCTGACTCAGGGGTGCAATCCATGAGTGCTGATAACTGTGCAATGGCTTACGGAAGCCAGCGTTGGCAACTGCTAGAACGAGGAGATCGTGTGGGCGTTCGCGTGCGTGATACTTTACTGCCATCCCGTATTCGGTTGCGCCCAATCGAGCATTTTGCAACGGACCCAAGCTACCGGGTATACGGACAATGGGAAGCCACTGAAGGTGCCGATTCAGTATTGATGCGTAATGTGTTAGAGATGGAGTACTACGTGCCAGTAGAGGGCAAGCTTCGTTTTACATTGAATGGTCAACTACAAGAACTCATCGCTATTGATGGTGGCCCAGATGATCTATTTCTTGTCTTTGCAGATAAAACCACTGGTGAGAGCACCTACGGTGGCGGCCGCTATCTCTATTGCGCAAGGCCCGATGAAAATGGTCGTACCATCATTGATTTCAACAAGGCCTACAACCCACCTTGTGCCTTCACTGATTTCGCTACCTGCCTTTTGCCACGTATCGAAAATCACATGCCAATCGCCATCCTAGCCGGCGAAAAAAGCTACGGCGACCACTAACCAACCATCAAACCAACTAACACAACCAATCTAACTAAATTCACTAACTCAACTAATCTCCCAACCACCCCCCATGCACAATATCCTCAGCGCGAACACAACCGCTGAGGCGCATGGTTAGCTCAAAATCGGCCCAGAGGTTTTGCAGGACCGTGGATACACCCGCTTCACCATCTAGCGCTAGGCCATAGGCGTACGGTCGGCCAATACATACCGCTGTGGCACCCAAAGCCAATGCCTTAAAGACATCGGCACCGGTCCGTACACCACTATCCAGTAACAAAGGCATTTGATCACCTACCACTTGTTTGATGGCCGGGAGCATTTCTATCGTACTCACGGCGCCATCTACCTGTCGGCCGCCATGGTTACTTACAACGAGGCCATCAACGCCGGCGTCCAACGCACGCCTTGCATCATCAGGATGATGGATACCCTTCAGGATAATAGGAAGAGAAGTTTGTTCCCGCAAAAATGGAAGGTCGTTCCAATTTAGCGAAGGCTTGGTATATAGGTTGATAAACTGACGCACCGCACGCAGCGGTCTTCCTGAGCGGAGGTTTTGAAAGAAGGGGCCAGGGTAATTTTGCATCAGCTGAAAAACAGCCTTCAGCATCTGAAGATTCACTTTCCTTTTGGGAGAAACGAGACCTTCTTCCTCTGGCTCATCCAGCATCGCTTGAAAAACGGGGTCGCTGGTATATTGGGCAATTCCTTTTCCGCGTAGGAAGGGCAGGTAAGCTTGATCCAAATCGCGCAGGCGCCAACCGAGCATGGTGGTGTCCAAAGTAACTACAATGGCATCGCAACCACTTGCTTCCGCTCGTTTAACCAGACTAGCCACTAGCTCATAGGATTTGCTCCAGTACAACTGAAACATACGCGGTCCAGCGCCCATCTCCTGACTCACCCGCTCCATGGGTACACTAGCTTGGTTGCTAAAAATGAAAGGAAGGCCCAACTCGGCTGCAGCACGGCCAACCGCTAGATCAGCATGCGGGTGGCACAGGTCCAGTACCCCTACGGGCGAAAGCAAGATGGGCGCGGGAATGCGCCGCCCTAGAAATTCTACACTGGTATCACTTTGACTGACATCCCTCAGCATGCGGGGTTCAATTCGCCATTGCTCAAAGGCCGAGCGGTTGCGTCTAACGGTCAGTTCCACTCCTGCTCCGCCGGCTACGTAGGCGTAAGCCTCGGCACTCATTTTATCTTTGGCAGCCTTTTCCAATGCTACCGGATCGGTCGGGATTTTTGGACGTTGGCCGCTTAACCCTTGAAGGTAGATATCGCGTTGTCTTTCGAGGGCAGAAAAAGGAGTACTCATATCAGAATATTGGAAGTTAGGGCACTTGAATGCTGGAATGAAAGAGGATTAATGTTCTGCAGACCAGCGTTGATATCCGCCCACCAGATTGTAGACATCTTTGAAGCCCATTTCTTGCATCATGCTACAAGCAGAAGCACTACGCCCGCCACTGCGACAGTAAACGACGTAGGTAGCGTCCTTGTCAAGCTGCTCAAGTTGGGCTTGAAAATCCTCGGCGCGAAAATCAATTTCCTTTGCGCCTTCAATCATTCCTTCAGCCGTCTCGCCTGGGGTGCGTACATCTAGCACTACAACTCCCTCTTCGGCCATTTTGGCTTCAAACTCACCTACTGTCAAGTCTTTAAAACCGCCTTCTTGTTGGGCAGTCGACTGACAGCTGGCAGTCATAAGTACTAATAGGAAAAGGTAGAGCAGCGGTTTATTTATTGTGCCTGTTATCATTGCGTTAAAATTAATGTTAAGACAAACGCCTCCCTGGGGAACGCCCGTCTTTGTGATTGACGAAGGGCCCTCCGAAGGTCTGAAAAACCGGGAGAATTCCCAAAAAAACCAACTGTACACCCCAAGAAGGAAGGGTATTGGCGGCGTTGCTCGTTATGCTTCTATCTGGCGGTTTAAAACCCAACACCCATGCGGACTATCTACCTATTTTTACTTGTCATTCTTGTGCCGATATGGACCCAGGCACAGCAATACACTATTAGTGGATATTTAGAAGATGAGGCCACCGGTGAAAAGCTCATCGCGGCCAACATCTATGATGCACGCTCTGGCGAAGGTGCTGTAACTAATACTTATGGATTTTTCAGCCTCACCCTTCCCGCGGGCGAAGTCGAACTCTCCTTTAGTTATATCGGCTATCAAACGAATCAAGAGGCTTTTACTTTAGATGAAAACCGGACGGTTAACATCAGCCTTGCGCCTTATGTAGAGCTAGCTACCGTAGAGGTAACGGCAGACCGTACCGAACGGATCGAGCAGCAAACACAGATGAGCCGGATGGAAGTACCGGTGGAGCAAATCAAGCGGATACCTGCTTTGCTGGGCGAAGTAGATGTCCTCAAAGCATTGCAATTATTACCCGGTGTTCAATCAGGAGGGGAAGGGCAAAACGGCCTCTACGTTCGAGGAGGTAGCCCAGATCAAAACCTTGTCCTACTGGATGGCGTGCCAGTTTACAATGTAAGTCACCTCTTAGGGATATTTTCCGTGTTCAATGCGGATGCCATCAAGAATGTAACGCTAACCAAGGGCGGCTTTCCAGCACGCTATGGTGGTCGACTTTCAAGTGTACTGGAGATCAATATGAAGGAAGGTAACCTCCAGGAGTGGCATGGTGAAGGATCTATTGGACTGATTTCCTCCAAGCTTACCCTCCAGGGACCGATTCAGAAAGGAAAAACCAGCTTCCTGATTTCGGGGCGCCGGACCTATGCCGATCTTATATTCAAGCCTATCATTAAGGCCAATACTCCTCCTGATGAGTCGATCGATGTGGGTTTGTATTTCTATGATTTGAATGCTAAGCTCCAGCACAAGGTCAATGACAACCACCGGCTATTTCTCAGTGCCTACACCGGAGCTGATGTATTTACGAATCGCTACGAAGATGAGTTTGGCGCCTTCGAGGGAGGCATTGATTGGGGGAACTTAATCTCTGCACTTCGCTGGAATTGGCAGATCAGTCCTAAGCTTTTTGCAAATACGACCCTGACCTACAGTAAGTACGAAATCGACATTGGCGCCGGCAGTGAGAACTTCAATGTAGATGGCCCGGATGAGAAGTTTTCGGCGCTTTATGTATCGGGCATTGAGGACATCGGTGGGAAGATCGACTTTGATTTTATCCCTAACCCTAAGCACTACATCCGTTTCGGCGCTGGATGGACTAACCATACCTACAGCCCCGGAGCACTTAACTATGAGATATCTGATGGTGAAGACTTCAGCCTGGATACCTTGTTGGGATCACAGAATAACTACAGCAATGAGTTCTTCCTTTATGCAGAAGATGATTTCTCCATTGGTGCCCTGAAGATCAATGCGGGTATCCATGCATCCGCGTTTGCGGTAGAGGATGAGCTTTACACTTCTTTGCAGCCTCGTTTGGGCTTGCGATACCTACTGAACAATGACATTGCTCTTAAAGCTGGCTTCAGTACGATGACTCAATTCATCAACCTATTAACCAGTGAAGCATTGACGCTACCAACCGATCTCTGGGTGCCGAGCACAGCTCGAATAAAACCACAGCAAAGTTGGCAAGTAGCCCTGGGAGCAGCCAAGACCATCAATGATGAGTATGAGCTGAGTGCAGAGGTGTACTACAAAGAAATGGACAACGTCATCTCCTTTAAGGAGGGGGCTAGCTTCCTTTTTGGATTAGAGAATGACTGGCAAAGTAAGGTGACACAAGGTGATGGAGACGCCTACGGTTTAGAGCTGTTTTTCCAGAAGAAGAGGGGCCGTACCACTGGTTGGATCGGTTATACTTTGAGTTGGAATAATCGAGAATTTGCCGAAATCAATAGTGGTCGCCGTTTCCCATTCCGCTACGATCGCCGTCATGATATTTCGGTAGTAGTAAATCACGATTTCTCGGATAAAATAGGACTATCTGCTGCTTGGGTGTACGGTACAGGAAATGCCATTACGCTCAACACTATTACTTATCCAACTGCTGTCTACCCAGGGTTCGAAGGAGAGCCTTTTTGGGGCGAGGTAGAAACGGGCGGAGATAAAAATGCGTTCCGCATGAGCAATTTTCACCGTTTAGACCTGAGCGTGGAATTCCGTAAGAAAAAACCGAAATGGGAGCGCAAATGGGTGATCGGTCTATACAATGCCTACTACCACCGAAACCCATACTACGTGATTGCTGATACCCAATACACCCGAGATGCTCAAGGAAACATTATTGACGAAAAACGAGTGTTTAAGGAAATCAGCATTCTGCCGATTATTCCTTCTGTTTCCTACCAATTCAAATTTTAATCCTAACCCTAAAAAGACACGATCATGAGAACCACAAAATTTTTCTTCCTATTACTGAGTGTTGCCAGTCTGTTTTTGCACAGCTGCGATGAAGACTCTTTTTCGCAAGTGGTGACGATTGAAGTGCCCGAGCATGAACCACTGCCCGTTGTATTGTTACAGGTGGACGCGAATCAAGAACGTCCATTGAGCGCACTAATCTCCAATAGCAAAGGAATTCTTGATCCAGAAAGTACCTATGAGGTCCCGACGGATGCTGAAGTCAAATTATTGAAGGATGGTACACCATTTGCCGATTTGGAATTCTTTGATGATGTACTACGTTACGAACATTTCGCCGATGAGCCGTTCTCAGATGAGGGTGGTGTGAAATGGGAGCTTCAGGCCAATATTCCAGGTTTTGATCCGGTAACCATTGAGCAAGTAATGCCGCCTCGCCCGCTGGTTAAATCTGCGACTTACGAAGTGGAGGGCACAATTGATACCGAAGGTTATCGTGTAGACGAGTTGATCGTAGATGTCGAAGATGTTGAGCCAGGAGTGACAAATTATTACGGTATATCCTTGTGGCAGATTTTCGTCCAGACCGATAACAATGGTGACACCGTACAGGTGTCGCGGAACAGGGTCTTCCTGGATACCAATGACCCGCTACTGTCGTATGGAAATCGCTACGACCTGATCTTTACAGATGAAGGATTCAGTAATAATGAATATCAGGTACGTACCTACACGTACTATTCTTTAGATGAAGGAGCAGATCTAGAAGTACACCTATATCAGTTGACGAAAGACACCTGGTTATACGTTCGGTCGCTAGAGCAATACTATAACGCTATTGACAATCCTTTTGCAGAGCCTGTTACTGTTCATAGTAATGTAGAGGGAGGCTTCGGAGTCTTTACCTTGACGAATCGGACGGTGTTCCCGATTGATATGTAGGTAGGTGCATTTATGGGAAGGGTGGGTTTTGTTTTGAGGCATGCC
>CAJXOS010000212.1 GCA_913057725.1 uncultured Lewinella sp. | reverse complement strand
CTTTTTTGAACTATATAAGGCATGTAAGGTCATCTAAGAACACTAATCCAACTAACACAACTAATCCAACTAACCTTCCAACCACTAAGGCTTCCACCGCACCCCCGCATAGAAGCGACGTCCAATAGGATCGCCCCAGGTCGAGCTACCATCAAATCCTAAACCGAAAGGAGTGTCAGGATTTTGGAATACATCCGTCTGTTGCTGATTGAGAAGGTTTTCTACCCCTACAAATAGGCTGACCACATTACCCCTGTTTCCGCCAAGGTAGCGTCCGGTTTCCAGATGCAACCTAAGGTCATGCAGATGTGGCGATTGTGTTCCGTTTGGTAGCTGCTGTGGACTACGCCATAGATGGTGAAACCGTAAATCCCAGTGTTGCTTTTCGTTGTGATTACCGTAACGGAGATAATTTATCCCATTGAACGTGCTGTGGGTGGATTCCAAGAACTGCTGCTGTTCTCCTGTTTGGTAGGGTAGCGGTATATCCCGAAAACGGTAGGTGCTCGTCCAACGTAGGCGATTCCATTGGGTCTGAAGTGTAGCCATGAGTAATTGCTGTATTGGAATATTGTCCTCCAGTAATTTACCTGTAACTAACCCATCAACGCTGGGGTCGAGCAGATGCAATTGGTTGAAATGGTGAACGCGGTAGGTGAGTTTTAACTGCTGTCTTAAACCAGCAATGTTATAAATATCGCTTTGTGCACTTGCCGCTCCATACCAAAGGCGATCAGCTCCATAGGTATTGATTAGCCATTGGCGCTGACTGACCAAGAAGGCCTGTTGTTCCTCGAGGATGCGAGGGAGTCGGTAATCCCGTCCGCCCATTAGGCTAAAGCGCAGTTTCTTTACGCCCAGGTAATCAAAGCGCAAGTTGGGCATGACTTGCCAATCCGTCATATTGTGGTAATCCACTTGGACCTGAGCCTTAGCAATTAGATTGCCGCGTATGAATTGCTCATGGTGTCCGCCAAATTGGATGTGATGCCAATCGCGTTGATCATTCCAATCGTCCCATTGCTGCGCTAGCTCTTGCCGAGAGAACAGAAAAGAGGCCTGACTTTGAAAGTCATCTTTTTGGTGCCTGTAAATAGCGGTGACTTCTTGACGGTTTTCTTGATTGTTGATCTCCCGTTGCCCATAATGCCCGTCCTCCCGATGGCCCTGGAGGTTCGCGATAATGGAGAATTGATTATTGCTCCATCTCTTCTCAGCCATGAAATAAGAACGCCATTGTTGAGTGTTCGTTCCGTAGCCATATAGGCTATCTCCACCGGCGTGCTCTTCCAGATTGTATCCCAGTTGACCTTGATGCCGGTTGCTATTCAAGTAGGAGTTGTGTAATGAAAAACTCCACCCACGATCGTAATAGGAGATATTGTGAACTAGCAGATGCTGTCGGCCATTTTGGTAGTCATTAAAACCATCCTGGTTGTTATCAATCTGCTGCTGACGCCAGCGACTCTGGAAACCGAATGATTGGAAGAAGTCATTTTTCATTTGCCAGCCATATCCCCCACTTAGATCCGTTTGCCCCTGTGCCTGGCTAAGTAATAGACCACGATGGCCAAAATGTAGTTGATATCGACCGAAGCCATTGGTGAGTGGAGAGAAGGGTAACCAATACACCTGAAAATTGCGATTTACGAGAAAATTAGTCGTTTCCCGAAAACGAGTCAGCCCCAAGCCTTGGTAGCCATAGGCGCCCGAATTTAACTGAGGCATGCGATACATGTCACTGCCAAGTAACTGTGCGACAGGATGCTGATACATTTGTTGAGCGGGCAAACTGTATACCCAAATCGAGAGTAGGAAGATGGTAAAGAGCTGCTTCATAACATAGAGGGCTTAGTAGCCGGTGACCAAGAGCGGAGGCCACCGGCATCGGTTATAGTTTTGGGCTTACTGATGAATGTTAATGTCAATACCTGGGACCCAGCTTTTAGAGTGGTCCTGATAGTAGAGATAGGCACTTGCTGCTGGGGCTTGATAGCGCCCAGGTGCCACTGCAATCAGGTCAAAGTCGAGCTTTAATGTTTCTCGCGCTGCAATTTCTCCGAAGTACAGCACCAGATAGGGGCCATGCATTTCGTAGTAGTCAATTTTACCTTGCTCCGTCATCTCCTTGAGTTGCCAGAGTTGCCATTGCAATCCTGCGGGAACGGCGAGCTGAATCATAGGAGCATATCCTGCTTTTCCTTTTAAGTTTTCAAGTGACACTTCATATCGTACCTGATCACTTAGTTGGATCTCCGTTTGATTAAGTTTGGTTTGTAGTGCAACGTTACCCTTTTCCAACGTAGGTAATTCATCCGTTTGCCAATAGATGTCCAGGTTGTAGGGAAGTGGATGTTCTGTCCCCGAATAGCGAATGTCGATAAAGTTGTTACCAGCCTGTAGATGTTTTTCCAAACCTTCCAAAATTAGGCCTCCCTGATGATCTGGGCCATATTTTAAGGTGTCGGTTTGTCCTTGATTGATTGAAACCAATAGCATCCCATTTTGGTCTGGGCGAGCTGCTGCCTGCTCATAAGCAGTGATCGCTTTGAGGGCCATCACTGTAGGTTGAGTTGGTCCAAAGCGCCCTCCTTGGCGCTTGGAGATGAGGTTGTCCATCACCGGCTTTAAGTCATAGCTGTGGTTGTCATACTCCAGGGCGGCTAGTACCGTCCAAGCCATTAATTCTACCGAAAGCGCGGCCCCTACTGTATGGACGAAAGTGGGCGATTTATTAGTCTTAGTGAAGGCATTGTCTTCAAATATGGCCATGAGTTGATCAATCTGTTCTTTCGCCAAGGTTCGGTTTCCGTAAAGGATATTCAGTCGAGCAGCAATGCCTAGGATATATGGTGTCTTGTTTGTCTCCAAGAGGTGATTGATTTCGTCTAAACCAGCTTGTGAGCGATAATCGCTACAGCGACTAAGGGCATAGAGAATGTAGGCGCGGTCGACGTCGCTAGCTACCTGATTTTTCTCATAGGCAGAGACCAAGTAGTTTACCGTACGAGGTATTAAATCTGGATCTACTTTAGGCCACACCTTAGTAAGGTCAGTGAACTGGAGAAGGCCAAAAGCAGAAAGTACTGGTATTGCCGGGGGCTGTCCCCACAAAGAGAAGCCGCCTGTTTGAACTTCATAGCCGCTGAGTCGATTGTAGCCACGGTCTAGGAGCTCCCAAGCTCGCTTGCGAGTAGCGTCATCTAATTGATCTTGCTCTTGCAAATATTGCAAGGCCATGATGTTGGGGTAGTTAGATGAAGAGGTCTGTTCGAAGCATCCATGCGGTTCTCTTAAGATGGCATCCACTCCAGCCAAAAGCTCATCTGTGAGTTTCGGAAAAATCTGCAGTTTCGCTTTTACTGTAGCAGGAATCGGATCTGTTATATCTAAGTTATAACGGCTCTGCATCTTTTGTGCACTGGCACTGGCCTGCCGAGGGAAACCCAATGGATGAATCTGTAATTCTCTTTGCGTTGTGGTCTGCCAACTGCCTTTTCCAGCCTTAATCTCCAACTTCATATCTCCCTCTTGACCTACCACCAATAGCTTGGCGTAAACAGTCTTGTGTTGGCCTCCTCCTACAGTTAGTTGCGTTGGTAGAGGTGCTAACCATTTTAACCCATCTCCTTGCAACTCTACATTAAGTGGGATGCTCTTGTGAGTGTTGGAGTTATTGTACACCAGAATTGGAGTCAGAATGGTATCTCCGGTAGTTGCATATACGGGGAGTTGGTAATCAACCGCCACTGCAGGAACCGCGCTAAAAGTATGAGTACCATGGGCTGGATGAGCACTGCTGCCCAGGCCTTCCATGATTACCCGATAAGTGGTCATTTCATCGGCTGTGTAAAAACCTACTTCGGCCTTGCCTCTGGCGTTAGTCCGTAGATGACCGTTCCAGTACAAGGTTTTTCTTTGATCAACCATCTCCCGCTCCTTTATCCAACGGTGACCATATTGCGGAAACGCAAACTCTCTGATAACTGGGAGTGTTGGGTTTCGGCGTGAATACACGGCAAGAGAAGGTACTTCTTCTTGCATATCCAATTCCATGTCCAGCTCATGACTGGTTAGTGTATGGTTATCCCAATGATTAATACCGACTATAGAGGATGCAGAACCACTCAGGTCTTTGCGTCTAGTCACATCTCTGCCCACGACCACCACTTCGTCTAGTGTTAATTCCCCTTGCCTCATCGATTCCTTGGGCTCAGCTAGAACCAGTGTTTCTTCAAGTTCTTGACTGGTAGGTTCCAAGTCAGTTGGCAAGGCCTCGGTCAGTGATCGCTCATCAGCTCTTCTTTGTGCAGCAGTAGGGCTAAAACGGTTGTTCACTGCTAATGGTCCGCCATGGTAGAGTGTGGCTTCTTGTGTGAAACCACGGTATTCGACCAGAAGGTTTCCGCCTTCCACCATTCTTGGGGGAACGGAGAAGTATCCCCGATGATTGGTTTCGACCTCTAAGGATCCAATACCTTTTACTTTTATTTTTTGATTGTTCAAAGACCGTCCGGCAAAGCTAATGTGACCGGTCAGTTGGACGGATTCGACAGAGTGTTGGCGCATTGCTTGCCAGTCCTCTTTTTCTCGTTGTAATAATTCCTGCCAATGGAAGCGACGCCAACCATGCGTTAGCATCAGTAAGTCTAGTGCAGCCAGTCCATCCTTTTCTTCCGGGTCGAAGTAGAAGTTGGGCTCATGAATCTTACCGCTGAGCTCCCCGGATAACAGCAACTGCGCAAGAATATTAGGCTGCTTATCATCTACAAAGCTGTGTAGTCGATCATCGCTTACTGCTAGTGAAAACATTCCTTCCACCGGTTTGCCTCGGTGATCACTGACCTTAACTTCGAGACTGACATATTCTCTGAAGCTATATTGCTCCTTATTACTGTTAATCTCCACCTGTAACTGTTGGGTAGGGTGTAGAAAGATCAATCTTTCCCAAACTGGGCGCAGTTCTTTATCAAAAACGGTCAGCTGTGAAATGCCTATGGGGAGGCCAGAAATATCGATCGCTAACTCCTGTTTGCCCTCATTAAGCGACCAGACAAGGCAATCGTGGAGTTGCCCGCCAGCTCGTAGAGCAACTTGTAATTCTTCTGTTTGAAGGGCCTCTGCATGCAACACTAATTCATCTCCTTGCTCGTACTCGGTACTTAATTGCCAAGATCCCGCTACTGGATCGGGTAGGGGATATACCCGATATCCTTCGAGGGGTTGATCTAGGCGAACACGGCAGGGGTGTTTCACATCTGGCGATATTGTGAATTTGCCCATGCCATCATGTAGGCTTTCAAACTTCAAGACGGCCTGGTCATCGGCATCATATAGCGTTCCGGAAACCTCAACGGGTTCTCCAAATTCATCTTTAGCGATAAAGGCCATTTGACATTCGAGGCCTTCAATCCACTCGCCACCTTCCGGCAAAAGTTTGAGCGTAATATTATTTAGGGCGATCCCCACTGGCCGAGAGATTTGCTCCTGTTTGCCATTGTGTTGCAGCCGTACACTCAGTTGCACATCCTGTGTGTTCAAATCGTTCGGTAACTGAGCCACTAGATTGGCAGAACCAACCTGGTTTGTTCGGAGCGTATACGTATCGTGCACCTTTCCTGCAATACGAATCTGATATTCGATCGCTATTGCTTCTAAAGGAGCATCCTTTAGGTCACGTGCTGAAAAGAAGGCTTTGATCTCATCTCCAGGAGCATAGGTTTCTCGCTCCATTTCTAGCTTTAGAAGTAATTGTGGAATCACACTTCGTTGGACCTGTATCGTCTTGGTGTAAACATATCGGCTACCGAAATTCCCTTGATAATTAGTGTACACTCTAAGAGTATAGGTGCCGCCGGGAATATCGCTGGGAAGTTGTACGTCGGTGGTGAAAGCACCTGCATTTCGGGCGATGGTAGTTGTTTTTAAAGCAGTGCCATTGGGACGAAGCAATTCAACATTCAAGAGGTCACTTTGGGCAGTGGCAGTAGTGTTGTCACCTCCCACAAGGTAGGCACTAAGCCAAACGACTTCACCCGGATAATACAGCGTTCTATCGGTTTGGACGTAAAGTTGTTCTTGAGGGAGTTCACGTTGCTGTTCCTGAAGGGCAGCATCCAATTGTGAGGCAATATTCGAAGAGGTTTGCGCTTGGAGTGCCATGACCCCTAGTAGCAGATAGAGAGTAAAGAGACGCATAGCTTGAGTTTTTGGTATTGGATGCAATGCAGCATGAAAATGCATAAATCCGGAGAGAAAAAGTCGAAGAAATGACTGGGAGACGAGGTCTGGTGATTAAGGGATGGGGGTACGGACGTAGATCGGGTGTTTTTGAGTTTGAGACGTAGAAGCCCCTTTGGGAGGGGCCCTCCCGCTGCCTGGACGCCGGCCCACATCACCGTCCAACGACGGTTTCGGGCAAACCACCACCATTGCTTGCCGAGCGGCAAACACCAAACAGTTATTGTCTTTATGTATCTACTCTGAATGCCTCTGCTGACCAAGTTTAGGCAAGATTGCCTGCAGAGGGTAAATAGGCTCTGAGAAGACCGGTGGCCAGGTCAAGTTAGCCACCGGTCAACACTGTAAGTTAGTAATAAATCAATAAAAAACAAAATTGTGTTTAATTTATTGATTTAACTACAACTAGTTCTTTAAGGTCCGAACCACAACCCGACTTGGGTGCGCCGCATCGTGGTATACCCTATGGGTCTGCGCTTGGAAATCTTGTTCCTTGGCTTCGAAGATGTTGGGGACAAAAGTCTGTGGATTCATATCCACGTAAGGGAACCAGCTACTTTGCACCTGAATCATGATGCGGTGGCCTTTTTTGAAGGTGTGAAAGACATCCTGCAATTGCCAATTTACCGCTGTTACTTCATCTGGTGTGAAAGGTTCACCTTTTTCAAAGCCATTGCGGTAGCGGCCACGGAATACTTCTCCTCGTACCAGCTGCTGGTAACCACCCATCACAATGTGGTCTTGGGTTTCTTCGTAATTAGGATGATCATCCGGGTATACGTCCACCAGCTTTACTACCCAGTCGGCATCGGTTCCGGTGGTACTTACGAAGAGCTCGGCATCGATGGGGCCGGCCAGGGTGATGTCTTCCTCTAACGGTTCTGTAGTGAACGTCAAGACATCAGGGCGTCGACTGGCCTGACGCTGATCGTCGGCCATGTATTTACGTGGGATGAAGAGTGGCTTGATATCCATCCGGAAAGGAACGGGGTGGTCTGGGTCACTAATGAAGTGCGTACTTGCAGCCTTTCCAGGATTAGCGCTTGTGCTCAGATCTCCACTTTCACCGAGGTACATCGGTTGTTCTATGGCTTCGGCCGGTGGCCAGTTGTCAAAGCCGCGCCATTCTTTCAGGCCACAATCATACATGTGTGCTTCTGGCAAGCCAGTTTCTCCATCGGCAGGTCCCTTGAGCCAGTGCTTAAAGAAACGGGCCTCCACTTCTGCCTGATAGGTTTCGTTTATGCCTTCGCCAAAGAATACATTACTCACAGATTGCCGACCGGCGCGTCGCGACCAATCACCATGGCTCCAGGGGCCCATCACGATGGTGTTGTAAGTGTCTTCATTCCACTTTTCAATATTGCCGTAGGTCATCAAAGGACCATATAGGTCTTCCGCATCAAACCATCCGCCAACGGTCATCACTGCTGGCCGAATATTCTTGAGGTGCTGCACGATATTTCGCTTTTGCCAGAACTCGTCATAGTCGGGATGCTCCATGATTTGCTTCCAAAAGAAGTTGTCTGGATTGGTCACCTTGTCCAGCTTGCTGAGTGGGGTATGGCTGAGGTAGAAGTCATACGGATCAGGTCCCATGTTGGGGAATTCGTACCAGGCCTTATCCGATGGCGTATCCTTCTGAATTCCGAAGAGGTTATTGACCGACCAGTAGCTCAGGGTATAAGCTCCGTTGTGGTGAAAATCGTCAAAGTAGAAATCACCAATCGGTGCTTGTGGGCTTACCGCCTTTAGTGCGGGGTGCGCATCAAGTAAAGTACAAGTAGAGTAGAAGCCCGGGTAAGAAATACCCCAAACACCTACTCTGCCATTATTATTTGGTAGGTTCTTCACTAACCAGTCGATCGAGTCGTAGGTGTCACTACTCTCATCTATTTGACTGTTATCCTTTTTATTGGGAATATAAGGACGCATGTTGTCAAAAGTGCCCTCGCTCATCCATCGACCGCGTACGTCCTGAAATACGAAGATGTATTTCTCATTGGCTAGTTCAGCAAAACGGTTGAATCGCTCACTGTAAGCATCAGGCCCGTAGGGTTGCGCACTGTAACACGTGCGCTGAAGCATGATCGGATAGGTATTATCTGCTGACGCATCTTTTGGGGTATACACCGCTACATACAAGCGAATTCCATCACGCATAGTGATATAATGCTCGGACTTGTCGTAATGTTCTTCTGGATTTTCCGCAGGAAGGGTAGCGGCCAGGGCAGCAGCATCAGAGTCGATTTGCTGAGCCAGTGTTAAGCCGGAATTGAAAAAAAGCGTCAGACCTACTAGTAGAATTAGTCTCATGGTTATGGCAATTTATGGATAAGGTTACTGCACGATACGCAATTGTTTGCGATTCAAATGCGCCTAGTTAGGCAATTTCTCTGATTCTCGGATGCCTGCCCTTACGATAGCTTAAAGATTAGCAGCCGTTTGCCAGAAAAATGATGCCGGTCCGTAAGTAAGGGGCGTTAATTTGATGAGGCTTGTAACGAAATCCCTTTCTCAATCATTAAGTTTAGTAAAGACCCGAATTAACGCTCATCCAATAGAAGAAAAACGACCCAAGTAAACTAAACCGTGTAAATCCCAAAAAGGCATTCGCAAATGCAACACCTACAGATCGATACGACCAAAACGGTCCGCTTGCTCTACCATCTTCTAGGAAAAGTGCAACCCAAATTGGCAGCACATGTTGGCCCGCAAGATCACTTCCTGCGTGATTGGGGAATTTCCCATCAGGATTATCAGGCTTACGTGCACCTATTGGAACAGCACTTTAACATTCACATCCAAGATCAAGATCGAAAGCAGATGCAAAGCATTCAGCGTACGCTAGATTATCTAGTGCGACAGGCGATGCAGCACGTCAATTAAGCTAAACGATCCATCAAGGTTGAAACTATGCGGCGCCCGTGGTAAAATCCCACTGGTATACGCTCCTGTACGGCAGTTAAATTTTCGGCGGTAATCTTTCCGGCGGCAATAATTTCTTTGCCGGGGGCTAAGGCAGTACGCATAGCTATTATTTGGTCCGCTCCTTGCATAGCAGTTCTGGCACCACCAGAGGTGAGAATACTTTGGAGGTTAGGGATACCATTCAATTTAGGAATCGCACTAAGAGGATCCTGCACTCGGTCAATGACCTTGTGGAGGGTGAATCTGGCGTCTGGAAAAGCATTGCAGACCTGTTTGATCTGGTCTATGTGTAGGCGATTATCCGTTGTAGCCATTCCAATAACAAAGTACTTAGCACCACGTATTTGGTAGGCTTGAATGCTGTCGTGCATTTCTTGCACCTCATCTGCGGTGTAGACAAAGTTTCCTCCTCGAGGGCGGATCATGACTTTTACCGGTATTTGTAGCTGCTCCAGACAAGCCATTACCAATGATCCCTCAGGAGTAGTTCCGTCCAGGTCTAATCGAGCACAGAGTTCGATCTGATCTACACCGCCCTTTTCAGCAATTAGTGCTTCTTCCAGTGTTTCAACGCAAGCTTCGATAATCATGCGTTAAAGGTACTATACCGAAGCCGAAGTGGTTTGGGGATCCAAACCATCTTCGCTACGAGTATATACTCG
>CAJXOS010000211.1 GCA_913057725.1 uncultured Lewinella sp. | reverse complement strand
GATTGATGTACTTCACCCGCGATCGCTTTGACTTCTTCTATCCAGGTTATGGTTCTTCGTATCCGAGTGTAATGGGGGCTATTGGAATGCTAACCGAGCAGGGCGGTATTGGTGCCGGTAGAGCAATTACTACTAATGATGGCTATGTATTGACACTGCGCCAACGAGTATGGGATCACTACACTACATCTATCGCAACTATTCGTACAGCTGCACAAGGTCGCGAAGCCTTATTGAAGTACAGTGTAGATGCATGGAATCCAGTCAAGAGCAAGTCACCAAACAAGAGCTTCATTATCCGACAAGAGGAAGGGGGATACTTCACAGATATTCAGAAGGTGCTACTGCGCCAAAATATCCAGTTCTATCGTGCAACTACTGACTTTAAGGTAGGCGACTGCCTTGACTATCGTTCTGGAGATATCGGGTTGGAATCCTTTTCTGCTGGGGATATCATTGTTCCAGCCGACCAGCCTCGCCACCTATTTGTGCATAGTATTTTGGAACGTAATATGGCCATTGAGGACTCTGTCATGTATGATATGGCCACCTGGTCTGCACCGCTTGCGTATAATTTGGAGGCTTACTCTAGCCCGAATGTAGTTCGTGTTGACAAAGAACTAATTACAGCCGACGAAGTGAAGTGGTCTGGTGGAGTGGATAATAGTCAATTGGCTGGTTCTACCGCTTATGCCTATTGCCTGGACTGGAAGCAGCGTTGGGCACCAAAGGCACTCAACGCTTTGTGGGAAAAAGGTTACCGCGTTAGAGCAGCGGTTAGTTCTTTCACCTATCGCGGCACGACCTATTCTCCTGGTACCTTGATTGTTTTGCGAGGTCGTAACCTGGAGCACGATGAGCAAATGGCGCAGGACATGCTAGAGATTGCTTCTGCTACCTCTACGAGTTTTACTGCTTTCCCGACAGGTCGAATGGATGATGGTTTCGATCTCGCCTCTAGTAGAAATCAACCCCTTCATAAACCACGCGTTGCCATGCTAGTAGAGCCGCCCTTTAACACCTACACCAGTGGCCAAGTCTACTACCTATTCGATCAAGAAACAGAATTTCCGCTCGACCGCATTCGGACGTCTGCGTTCTCGCAAACAAGTATGCCTAAGTTTGGCCAACGCTACGGCTACACCGATATCAACGACTATGATGTAATGATTTTGCCTGATGCTAATAACCTGGATCGCCTCTTTTGGCAAGACCAGCGTTCGGACATCAACAAGTGGCTCCAACGCGGAGGGGTTCTTATTGCCCTAGAAGATGCGGCTAGCTTCTTTACAGCTGGTGGAAAGTTCGGCAAAGAGGAAATGGTTAAGAGGAATCAGGACACAAGCGAGGCTGTTAAATATCTTACATATGATGAGCGTGAACGGTACCGTGGATTAAGACGTATTCCGGGTTCTGCAATTAATGCAACGGTGGACACGAGTCATCCATTAGCATTTGGGATAAAGTCAGAGCTGTATACCCTAAAGCTTAGTACAGATGCCTTAGAACCTTCAACAAGACTGGCGTCTGTTGGTGTGTACCAAGATGATCCAGCAGAGATGTTGGCGGCAGGATATGCATCGCCAGAAAATCTGGAACGTCTAGCAGGTAAAACATTCGCCGGAGTTCTCAATGTAGGGGAGGGTAAGATTGTTTATCTCGTAGACAACCCTCACTATCGCATGTTCTGGCGTGGGGCTAGTCGTATGGTTCAGAATGCCGCATTCATATTGAGGGCTTTCTAAATCGCCGTAGGCGGAGGAGAAGACCAAGTATCCTTTTCCTCCGCCCACAATTATTGTCTTCCTTTTTTGCCTCACTCTTATTTCACTCCAATGTCGTATTTCCACAACAAGAATCAAATCGAAATTAACGAGATCTTGCCAGGTTTCGAAGGCCGCTTCGTTCATACACCAGAATTGACTATTGGTCATTTTCACATCAAAGCGGGTAGCCTACTACCAGAACACCAGCACCATCACGAGCAAATTTCAAACCTTATTTCTGGCACTTTTGAGATGACAGTTGACGGAGAAACACAAACTTGCGAGGCAGGCGGAATCGTAACAATTCCGCCAAATACCTTACATTCGGGAAAAGCCCTGACCGATTGCTACATCATCGATGTCTTCCGACCAGCTCGGGACGACTACAAGTAGATGCCTATGAAGGAGCAAGAAACGACGCGGAATTTTGGTGCCATCATGGATCGCACCTTGAAGATCATTAAGCTCAATTATCTTCAAACATTCCGTGAATTAGGGCTTGACATTACAACAGAGCAGTGGGTCATCCTGGACCGATTAGCCGAGGGAGATGGCGTCTCGCAAACCGACCTCGCGAATGATAGCTTCAAGAATGCGCCCACAGTATCCCGCATCATTGAGTTGCTGCGCAAAAAGGGCCTTATCGAAAAGAAACGTTCCGATGACGACCGGCGTCAATTCATGATTTACCTTTCGAGCAAAGGACAAGAATACCACGACCGTGCTACTCCCGAGGTCCTCGCTCTACGGCGGCGTGGCTGGGAAGGACTCGACGATGAAGACTATGATGACTTCATGCGCATCATGAACCAAATTGGCAGTAACTTCTCCTAGCTTTCTTTCTCCAGGAGAGGTTCTATTACCTCCCAAACATTCTGCGCCACGATAACCTGACCATCCTGATTTGGATGAATTCGGTCGGGTAAGTTCAATTCAGGAATTCCACCAACACCATCCAAAAGAAAAGGGATCAAGGCAGCGTCATAAGCCTCCGCGAGTTGGCGGAAGATTTGACGAAACTCATCGGTATATTGCTGCCCCATATTTGGTGGAGCTTCCATTCCCGCCACGACTAGCTTAGCCTCAGGATACTTCGCTCTTACTGCATCAAGAATCTTCTGTAAGTTTTCTCGAGTGGCGCTTAGATCGAAACCACGCAGGACATCATTCCCACCTAGTTCCAGAACAAATACCTCAATTGGCTGCTCCATCACCCAGTCGATACGATTGAGCCCACCAGCGGTCGTTTCACCACTCAGGCCAGCATTTACTACCTGGTAAGCATACCCTGCCGAATCAATTTTCTCTTGAACACGACTAGGAAAGGAATACTGTTCGTCTAAGCCGTACCCGGCCGTGAGACTATTGCCAAAGAAGACTATACGTGCACGGTTGTTTTGATCCACGGTACTGGTAGTTGTTGTTTCCACTGTGGTAGTCTCGGCTGGGTCTTGTTGCGTCGAACTTGGAGCCTCCTCGCCGCCACAAGCGTAGACTAAGCTTAGCAGTAGAAGCACTACAAAAGAAGATAGAAGATGGTGGTTCATTGATTTTCGCATGATCCGTATACTGGGTTTTGTCCCCTAAAGTCGGGGGTTAACGGGTAAAAACCGGTTATTGATCGATAATTAGCCAGCTTGTAAATCCAATTTAGCTTAGCTGTGTTAATATAGACTATACTGTTGGGTTGTCTAATCCACAGCCAATACTCCTAACCCAACGAACACAGCTTCCATAAAGTTTAGTTTCTATGTCCACAATTCTTGCGGTTGAAAACCTCAGCCAAACCTATCGTAGCGGGGACCGCTCACTTACTGTTCTCAAAGATGTTTCTTTTTCTATTGGCACCGGCGAAAGCCTGGCAATTGTTGGTCCATCAGGTAGTGGAAAAACAACCTTACTTGGATTATGTGCTGGGCTTGATCGGTCGGTTGAAGGTTCTGTCAACCTGTGTGGGGAGGTGTTGAATGATTTAGACGAGGATGCACGGGCAGCCGTACGCAATCAATTTGTAGGATTCATCTTTCAGAATTTCCAGCTGATTCCTACACTAACGGCCTTGGAAAATGTAATGATCCCAGCAGAGCTCAACGGTAAAAAGAACGCTTATAGCCGAGCTACTGAACTTCTTGAAAAGGTGGGCTTAGGTGACCGCATGGATCACTATCCAACCCAACTTTCCGGAGGAGAACAACAGCGAGTGGCACTGGCTCGGGCATTTTGTAATGAGCCACAAATCCTATTTGCTGATGAACCTACTGGTAACCTAGATGAGTCTACAGGTCAATTGGTAGAGCAACTGCTATTCGAGCTCAACCAGGAGATGGGTACTACACTCGTGATCGTGACGCACGATCTAGAGTTGGCTGAAAAAACCCAGCGCATCATTCAATTAAAAGGAGGGCAGGTAGTCGCTGATCGACCAGCCGCAAACGTAGCACAATAATGAAGATAGATTGGGCATTTATACGGCGGCTCGCTTGGCGCGACTCCCGAAAGAACCGCGGACGACTCATTCTCTTCATGTCGTCCATTATCCTTGGAATTGCTGCTCTGGTAGCGATCAATTCCTTCAACTACAACTTGCAGCAGGATATTGACGAGCAAGCAGCTTCTCTGTTAGGAGCTGACTTGGTGGTTAGTGGCAATCGACCTGCAGGACCAGAATTACAAGCACGACTAGATAGCCTACCTGGTGAAAGAGCCTCCAAATTGGAGCTTTTCTCTATGGGATACCTTCCTGCAAAGGATGTGAGTCAGTTCATTCGCCTACAAGGCTTGGAGGGCAACTTTCCCTTTTATGGCAAATTGAAAACGGAACCTGAAAATGCTGTCAAAGAGCTCAACAATGGGCGTCATGCGTTGGTAGACAAAGGTTTCATGGACCAGCACGGCGTAAAGACCGGAGACAGTATTCGGCTTGGTAATAACTCCTATCTGATTACGGGCCGCTTACTCAATGATTTTGCGAGTGCAAATATGGCGGCTGGCTTTGCTCCGCCAGTATACATCTCTCAAGACAACCTCACAGAAACAGGACTGGTACAAGCAGGTAGTTTAGTCAATTACAACTACTACTTCAAACTTCCCGAAGGTTATGCTATTGAAGAGTGGCGGGAATCTCGCCGGGAGGCATTCGGGAATGAGAGCCTTCGTTTACAAACCATCGAAGGACAAAAAGAAAACTTGAGTGAAGCTTTCGAAGGATTGAATTCCTTCTTAAACTTGGTGGCTCTAGTCTCTTTATTGTTAGGCTGTATTGGTGTCGCCAGTTCAGTACTGATCTACGTGAAGACAAAGATTGCCTCTATTGCAGTACTACGGACGCTAGGCATGAAGGGTAGCCATATCTTTTATGTTTACCTGCTACAGATTCTGAGTATCGGAGGCCTCGGTGTTGTCATCGGCATTGTATTAGGAACGTTGGTGCAGCTTCTACTTCCGTTGGTGTTTCAAGACTTCCTGCCGCTGGCAGTTACCACGGAGATTTCCTGGCCGGCAATTGCCGAAGGTGGCTTGATCGGTATGGTCATCACCCTGCTTTTTGCCTTAGTGCCACTTTTACCAGTACGTCGGATCAGTCCTTTGCGTATACTCAGCTCTTCTTTTGAGCAGGATGTGCAAGCGCGAGATTTTGCCCAGTGGGGTACTTATGCCGCTATTGGAGCCTCGTTGCTCGTTTTTCTATGGTATCTGACTGGTTCCTTCCGCAATGGCTTGATATTCACTATCGGTTTACTATTCTCCTTCTTGCTGCTATTCGGCGTGGCTCAACTCATTATTTGGGGCGTCAAGCGGTTTTTCCCACGGAAGTGGAGCTTTGTATTCCGACAAGGGCTTGCCAACCTATTCCGTCCTAATAATCAGACAGCTACCTTGCTGGTCTCCATTGGGCTTGGTACCGCTATTCTGACTACTCTTTTCATTATCCAGAATCTACTGCTGGCCAATGTGGCACAAATGGATGCTGGTAACCAACCGAATGTGATTCTTTACGGGATCGAAAAGAACCAGATGACTGAATTGGGAAGTCTTACCTCTGAGTTCGAGATGCCTATCGTGCAGCAGGTACCGATCATCACGATGCGGATGACGGGCTGGCAAGGCAGAACTAAAGCGGATTGGCTGGCGGATTCTACTAGAACGGCAGAACGATGGGCCTTCAACCGCGAAATCCGTACGACCTATCGTGATACTCTCGATGGCTTTGAGGAAGTCATCGCTGGAACTTTCCCAAGACCTCGTGCAGAAAATGGTGATTCTATTTTCGTGTCTCTGGAGGAAGGCTATGCAGAAGACATGGATGTTGCAATAGGAGATGAGCTGAGCTTCAATGTACAGGGAATGCAGATGACTACCTACGTGGGCAGTATCCGCAAAGTGGATTTCACTAAGATGCGGACACGTTTCTTTATTCTCTTCCCAGAAGATGTATTGGAGAATGCACCGCAGTTCCAAGTGTTAGTTACCAAATCTCCAGATCCATCAACTACAGCAGCATATCGTACAGCGGTCGTTCGTGACTTTCCCAATGTATCTGTGGTGGACTTGAGCTCCATTTTGGATGCGCTGAGTGACATTTTAAACAAGGTCTCTTATGTGATCCAGTTTATGGCGGTCTTCAGTATTCTAACCGGATTCTTGGTGCTGATTAGTTCTTTACTCCTGAGTAAACTACAGCGAATCAGGGAAAGCGTACTCCTTCGTACATTGGGAGGAAGTAGCAAACAGCTTCTACAGATCACAGCAACAGAGTATGCACTGCTAGGTGGATTGGCTGCTGCCACGGGAATCCTTATTGCCCTGACCAGTAGTTGGCTCTTGGCCACCTTTGAACTAGAGCTAGAGTTCTATGCGCCTTGGAGAGCAGTGTTCATTATCTTCATTCTAGTGGTATTGCTAATAGTAACTATCGGTCTCATGAATAACCGGGAGGTCCTTCGCAAAAGCCCGCTAGAAGTATTGCGTCGAGAAGAATAATTTGGCATAAAACGAGAAAAGGGGATTTCGGCTGACGCTGAAATCCCCTTTTTTGTGTAAAAAACTACCCCAGCAACCGTCGCCGGAGCCGGGGTAGACCACACACTATGAGAACACCCATTATATCTTTACACCTTCGTGTTAGAATCGGGTATAATTTTATACCTTTCATTATTATAGACGCTTTTTTGGGGCACATGTATGCATCCTTAAATGTTATAGTTTTTAACTAAAAACACAATTAACTGATTTACAGAGAGTTGAAAACACATTGCAGATATACTTTCTTCAACTTTAACAGTTCAATTGTCATCGTGAATACTTTTTGTTGTGATCAAGCCAGCCACGGTTCGGGAAATCATTGAAACTGCGCGTGCAGAAGACATTGTTGGTGACTTCGTGAATCTCCGGAAGCGCGGAACCAACCTGATTGGCCTGTGTCCATTTCACAATGAAAAGACGCCCTCATTCAACGTCAATCCAGCTCGGAATATCTACAAATGCTTTGGTTGTGGCAGGGGAGGAGACCCCGTCAATTTTTTGATGGAGCACGAACAATTGAGCTTCCCAGAAGCCTTGCGTTGGATTGCAGCCAAGTATGGCATCGAGATCGAAGAAGTAGAACTGAGTGAGGAGCAACGTGCCGAGCAGCAATTGGCGGATAGTCTCTTTATCGCTAATCAGTTCGCGTTAGAATATTATCAGCAACAGCTTTTTGATACAGATCGAGGCAAAAGTATCGGCCTAAGCTATTTCAAGAAACGTGGGTTCCGTGAAGAAACCATCCGAAAATTCGGACTTGGATATGCCCCCATGGGCCGAGATAATTTTTCCAAGGCTGCCGAAGCTGCGGGGCACAAAAAAGACACGCTAGAAAAGGCCGGCCTAGTAAAGAACAATCGTGACTTCTTCCGAGATCGGGTCATGTTTACGATTCGGAACCTATCTGGTAAGGTAGTCGGCTTTGGTGGACGAATCCTCCAAAAGGACATTAAGGCACCCAAGTACATCAATACACCGGAAACGGAGGTGTACAACAAGAGTAGAATTTTATTTGGCGCCTATGAAGCGAAACAGGCTATTCGGCGAGCGGATGAATGCATTATCACAGAGGGGTATACGGATGTAATTTCTTTGCATCAAGCAGGAATAGAAAATGTAGTTGCCAGCTCTGGAACCTCTCTAACAGTTGATCAGATTCGCCTGATCAAACGATATACGCCTAACGTCAAAGTCCTCTTCGATGGAGATAGCGCAGGTATTCGAGCAGCACTGCGCGGTATTGACCTATTGCTAGAGCAAGACCTCAATGTAAAAATTGTACTTCTGCCCGATGGGGAAGATCCGGATTCCTATTTGCAGAACGTGGGCCTAAATGCGTTTCAAGGTTATCTCGAACAGCAAGCTGAAGATTTTATCTTTTTCAAAGCCAATCTACTTCTCAAAGACGCTGGTAATGATCCTGTTAAGCGAACAGCTCTCATAAAGGATATCGTTGGCTCGATTGCACTCATTCCTGACCCCTTGAAGCGGTCACTATACGTAAAGGAATGTGCACGTTTGTTTGGCGTAGATGAACAGCTTTTAGTGGGTGAAGTCAATAAGATTATTGCTCAGAAGATTCGGAAGCATCAGCAGAAGGCGGCTGCACAGGACCAACCTCCTTTTCCTTCGGCGCCACCTCCGGGAGTAGGGGAGTTTATGGAGATTCCGCCGCCACCGGAGCCAGAAAAGCCTACTATTCAGGGTGATGAGTACCAGGAGCGTGACTTAGTGCGTCTGCTACTCCTATTCGGTGATAAGTCTTTTGACGAGGACAATGCCCAAACCGTGGCTCAATTTATCTTGAGCAATATCGATGATGTCATAGATAACTTTGACAGCCCACTTTATCAGCGAATAGCAAAAGAGATTCAGGTGTTGATCGAGCGGGGCGAAACGCCGTCGATCGATCACTTCATGAAGCATGAAACGGAGGAGCTTCGTCAATTAGCTATCAACGTGGCTGCCACACCCTATGAATTCAGTGAAAACTGGGAAAAGAAGTGGGATGTAGTACTCAATCAGAAAGCACCGGATGAGAATTTTCTAAAAGACAGCTCACACGGTCTAAAACGCTTCCGCCTGCGTAAGTTAAGTCGCCTCTGCGATGAGAATATCGAGAAGCTTAGAGAATTAATGGAACAGAACGCGCAAGAAGACTTAGTCCTCTATATGAAATTGCAACAGCGCTTACAAAACTTGAGAAATAGTTTAGCCAAAGAGCTAGGTACCGTAGTTTTATAAGATAGTCCGATCCTCGGCAATTAAGAATTAGACAAATAGTTACAAGCCACAATCTATGAAGAAGTTCTTCTACTGCACCTTGGTGCTCTGCTCTTTTATTTCCCTTTCTGGTCAGACCATCGAATTACAATTAGTCGCAAGCGGATTCTCCCGGCCTGTCGACATCACCCATGCGGGAGATGATCGGCTCTTCATCGTTGAAAAAAGTGGCCGAATACAGATTATTGACCCTTCGGGTTCGACCCTGACCACGCCTTTCCTTGATATATCAAATCTAGTAAGTAATGGTGGAGAGCAAGGACTTCTGGGGTTAGCCTTTCACCCAAATTACGAAGAGAATGGCTATTTCTTTGTGAATTACACCAACAGTGGCGGTGACACCAGGATTGTCCGCTACAGCCGAAGTGATGACAATCCAGATGTGGCGGATCCGAATAGTGCGCTGCAAATCCTGGCAGTAAGTCAACCTGCTAGCAACCACAATGGCGGAGGCATCAAGTTTGGGCCCGACGGATACCTGTATATCGGCCTTGGCGATGGTGGAAGTGGGGGAGATCCTTGGAACAACAGCCAGACCCCCAGTACACTGCTTGGTAAAATGCTTCGTATAGATATCGACGCAGAAGGAGTCCCTTACGGAATACCAGCGGATAACCCATTTGTCGGTAATGATGAAGTGCTAGACGAGATATGGGCAATAGGCCTACGTAACCCTTGGCGATATAGCTTTGATCGCCTTACTGGAGACCTTTGGATTGGAGATGTAGGTCAGAATGCCTTCGAGGAGATCGATTTTCAGCCTACGTCC
>CAJXOS010000210.1 GCA_913057725.1 uncultured Lewinella sp. | reverse complement strand
TAGTTGGTTAGTTGGTTAGTTGGTTAGTTGGAAGATATCATTTTGACTTTATCACTCTAATCCCTGTAATGCTACAAGCTTCTGATATTCTCCTCCTTGTTCTAACAGGCCAAGGTGTGTACCTCGCTCCACCATACGACCTTCCCGCATGACGATGATTTCATCGGCGTGTTGAATAGTACTAAGACGGTGAGCAATGACGATGGCTGTACGGCCCTTCATTAATTTGGTAAGTGCATCTTGTACCAATCTTTCACTTTCAGAATCGAGAGCAGATGTTGCCTCATCCAAAATAAGGACCGGTGGGTTACGTAGGATAGCCCGAGCGATAGTCAAACGTTGTCGTTGTCCACCAGAGAGCTTGTTTCCACGATCACCGATATTGGTACCATAGCCATGTTCGGTACCCATGATAAATTCATGTGCGTTAGCGATCCGAGCAGCTTCCTCCACTTGTTGCTGTGTTACGCCCTCCAGACCAAAAACGATGTTATTGTAGATGCTATCATTGAAGAGGATGGCTTCTTGACTTACAATACCCAACAACCGACGCCAATCCATCAATTTAAGTTCTCGGACATCCACACCATCAATCAAGATCTGACCTCCAGTAACATCATAGAAACGAGGTAACAGATCGACTAAAGTACTCTTACCAGCACCAGATGCGCCGACCAACGCGACTACCTTGCCTTTAGGAATACGAAGATCAATATTTTGTAATACTGGCCCTTCTACCTCGCGGTAGCGGAAACTAACATCCCGATATTCGATAGCCTCTTCGAAATTGGCAATCGATTTAGCCTCAGGGTGCTCTGGCAATGTGTTCACAGCATCCAACAAGCGCTCAATCCGTTCAAATGCACCAATACCGCGCTGGATATTTGAAGTTGCCTTCGCAATGTTCTTCGCCGGATCAATCACATTATAAAAAGCGAAAATGAAGGTGATAAAGGTTTCCGCCTCCAATACACCACTAAATACTTGTCGAGAACCATACCATAGTAAAGCCGCTACCGTGGCAATACCAAGGAATTCTGATAAGGGTGAAGCCAAATCACGACGCCTTAGCAGGCGTGTCAATAAATTACGGTAGTTATTATTAGCGTCAGCAAACTTGGTGCGCTGATAGTCTTCTGCAGCAAAACCCTTGATGATACGTAATCCTCCCAAGCCTTCTTCTACTAGGCTCAGTAAGTGCCCTAAGCGGTCTTGTACTTGAGTGGAGGTCCGCTTTAATCGCTTTCCTAAACCACCGATTACCACACCGGTAAAGATGATTAGCAAGAATACGAAAACAGTCAAACCAGGACTCACATAGATCATGAAGCCTAAAGCTCCAGTGATGATGAGTGGTTCCCGGAAGACGACCTCTAGCATATTAAGAATACTAGCCTCCACCTCCTGTACATCACTCGTCAACCGAGCTAAGAGGTCTCCTTTTCGTTCTTCGCCGAAATACGATAATGGCAACGTAAGCACTTGATCAAACATCTCCGCTCGTAAATCTCGAATCACCCCATTACGAACCGGAGCCATAAAAAACAGCGCCAGGTAACGAAACAGGTTACGAAGGAGGTAGACGATAACAATAGCAACACAGACATAGGCCAGAGCTGTCTCCTGCCCCTGAGTGGTGATGAGATGCGAAAACTGATAATTGAAATAATCAGCCGTATTCATCAAGCTAAGCCCTCCCTCCGGCGGCGTATCCGTCATCTGAGTCCGATCAAAAAGAATCTGGAAAAAGGGAATAAGCATGGGAATACTGATCACCGTGAATACGGCAGTCAGAATATTACAAGCAATCGCAGAAACTACTAGCGACCGATATCTACCCAGGTAGCGAAGTAAACGCCAAAAACTTTTCATGTATGTATCAACTAATGAGCATGATCATTTCACAGTAAACCATGATTAGTAGTCTCATGCTCGTTTGGTGCGGCAAAGGTAAAAGGAATAAGGTATTTGATACCTCATGATATAGCATTAAGGGATACTAGCACTTGTGAGATAACTGTATGGTACTTGAAATAGTTGTCTACCCGTCGAAATCGAGCAAGCCAAACTTGTTTATCTTTATTCTGTCAAGAAACACTGCTTAGCCCTATGCTACGTGATTACATTCAGGCTGGCGAAGCCATGAAACACTTCAAACGCCGAGGAAAAGGCGACAGCCGAATTGAAGCGCTCAGTGATGGCGTATTTGCACTCGCCATTGCCATGTTATTACTCTCCACTTCAGTACCTGCTACTTTTGAAGAACTTTCACTGCTCTTCAGCGACCTCATTCCGTTTGGAATCTGCGCCGTATTCATCTTTTGGATTTGGCGATCGCAAGTCATGTTTTTCCAACGCTACGGCCTGACTCAGGACAGCCGGGTTATCCGCTTATCCTTTGTCTTAATCATGTTGGTCCTGTTCTACGTATACGCGCTAAAATTCCTGATGAACTGGTTGGTAGCCTTCTTTGGCGGCATGTTCAAAAGTCTATTATTTGATATCCCACTTCGTGAAACCGTTGGGCATTTAATGCAGGTGGTTAGCTTCGATGAGATGCCACAACTTATGCTCATTTACGGGCTAGGTTTCATGGGAGTGTTTGCCTTATTTGCGCTGCTGTACCGCTACGCACTTAAGCATCATGAAGTCATGGAGTTGAGTCGTGAGGAATTAATTGACACTCGGCATTCCTACCGACAGTACCTGGGCATGGTAGGAGTAGGAGGCGTAAGCGTGGTCTTTGCCGTATTGGGCTTAATAATCAGCTGGCCCTGGTTCAGCTTTCTCTCTGGTGTAGCCTATAATCTAGCTATGCCGGTAAGCTTTCGACTTGCAGCTCGGAGAAAAAGAGAGTTAAGTGAACAGAAAAAGACCCAACTACCGTAAAATAAAAGGCATCTGCAAAGCAGCCTCCAACACTAGTCTAACAACATCTCCTTCAGAACTCGACGTAATTGGTTGATCTCCGTCCGACGCAGACGATCGCCATTCGTTTTACTGATTCGACGCTTATCGATAGTCCGAATTTGCTCGAGAATAATGTAGCCACGTTGCTTGTTCACCGTAACGGGTACGCGAGTAGGAAACGCTTTACTTTGGGTAGTAAGGGGAGCAATGATGACGGTGCGCAGATTATCGTTCATTTCATCTGGAGACAAAATCACACAAGGACGCACTTTGCGAGTTTCACTGCCCATACCAGGCTCTAGATTGACTACAACGATTTGGTACTGGCGAAAATCATGATTTGACAAGACAGGATAGGGGTTAAAATGTTCTGAGCTAATTCACCTAACTCAATACGTGAATTTAGACAATTCGAAGAGAAGTCAAAATAAGGAGAAGAAATATTCTAGCGTAAGGAGTCGGAATAGAAACGACCGTAGATTTTTCTTTGAATAGATTTACTAAGAACAGGTCTTTTATACAGGAGTCTAAAGGAAGATAATTATATCTGGATCATATCATCACCAATCATTTCATCGAGCATGGCGGCATCTTCTGGAAATATATCTTCCCCAAAAGGATGTTCTTCCTGTACGGAGGCATGACGTTGAAAGGCTTCGGCCCAACCTTCACGCACGCAAGGACTAGGTTTAAGGACGATATGATTGTCTTTAAGCTCTAATTCGATACTGCCGGAGAGCTGATAGCGATCCAGCAAGTTCTTTGGCAAGCGAATGCCGCGTGAGTTTCCTATTTTGACTATCGGTATATTCATAACACATCCTGCGCTTTTACTCCTTTGTAAAAATGTAATTACAAAGGGCTTACAAAGGTACGGCGTTTTTATTTAACAGGCAATAGCATCTAATCGATAGACCCCAACTACGAATCCTGTGTGATATGGTCGTTTTTATTTGTCAAAATATTGGATTGAAAAATGAAAAATGATTTTGTTAATTTTAGATCAAACCTAGTAGCAAACACTTAACCTACAAGTCGATTTATATCAATGACAGCCGTAATTGTCGACGATCACCGTTCTGCCCATAGTGCCATACAAACACATCTTGAAGAAAGGCATCCGGAAGTCTTAGTTCAAGGTAATGCGTATAACGTAGCAGAAGGATTACATTTAATCCAAGAGAGCCAACCTGATTTACTCTTTCTTGATATACATCTCCCTGATGGAACGGCTTTTGACTTGTTAGAACAAATACAGTATCACGACTTTGCTATCGTTTTTGTCACCGGACATAACAACTACGCTAGACTAGCGATTGACTTCGCAGCGCTAGCTTATTTGGACAAGCCCGTTGACGAAAAGAAACTTACCGCAGCCATTGAACGGGCTAAGGATCGACTAGCTTGGCGCAATGTCCAAGAGCAATTAACGGACCTTCGTCAGTTAATTACGACCTTCCAAAACAAGCAACTCCCCACTAAGCTGGCAGTATCTACTAACAGTGGTATCTATTACGTACCAATTGATCAAATAACTTACCTCAAAGTAGATGAGGGTTTAACCTATATCTACCAATTGAACGGTGAGCGCGTGTCAGTCTCAGCCAACCTAGTTCATTACGAACGACAGTTTAGTGAGTATCCGCAATTTATGCGCGTCCACAAGTCCTTCATCATCAATCTGGATTACGTACAAAAATACCTGCACGATGGTGAGGTTACCCTAAACGGAGGGATTCAAGTGCCTATCAGCAGGCGAAAGGTGGAAGAACTGAAGGAACGATTGGGGGAGTTGTAAAAAGAGATTCTGCGTTACTAACCATCAGATTTTTTCTACCAAGATCATAGCAAGTCTTCCCGGGATGAGGCCTAGGCTTACTGCGATAAACATCAAAGAGTCCAATTAACACCGATACATTTACGCAAAGCAATAAACTATTTACACCATGCCAATTTTAAGATATTTCAACAATAGCGACTATAAAATCACTTTTGATCCTGCGTACTATAACGATTTCGTCAGTGACGCCTACCGGGAATGCCGCATGCATGACGTAGACATCAATGCCTTAACACAAAAACTTAGTCCGGAACCCTTACACGGTGGAATCAATATGTGCGGTATGATTGAAGGCAAAGATATTGACCCCGAGTATACAATGTTTTTTGTGCCATATAAAGCAAATCGAAACCGATACCGGCCAAGTGATTTGATCGGAAGGTGGATTCTTCTATACTGCCCCAGCGGTGACACGAATTCGGATGGAAGCGCGAAAATTTTTGAAACTACTGAAGCGTTCATTCAGGACTTATTCAGTGGACTCAGCCCTACGGAAGCATTTATTGGATTGAACTCCGCTGAGTTGCAAAACGCTCGACTCAGCATTGAGGCAAAGTTCCAAGCCATTCCTGGCTTTGAGGATAAAGACAGTTATTCTTCCTCTTTCCGCCAATTCATTGGACAAAATAGAAACCTAGGATCTAATGAAAGAGGATATCTTACTATTGACGAAAGACAGCCTAGTAAATCTACCTTTTGGAAGTATTTGGAAGAGCTTGGACTTAGAGATTTGACATTTGACGAAGTAAATCTTGTGTACGATGATTTCCTCAGAAATTAACAGTCTATACTCATGATTAACGCCCAAGACATCCAGGCTAACATTCTAAAATTCCATGGCCGACCACAAGCAGCGATTCTATTAGGAACGTTTGGAACATCTACGGCACTGGAGATCCGCCAATGGTTAAAAAGTGTAACAACCAATTACATTACTTCTTTCACCAAACAACTCGCGGATACCGAAATTTGGAAAAACACCTCCCCTTCCATTGAAGCGCCTATTGTTACGTTAGCCTTGAGTAGTGAATGTTACAAAAAAGCAGGTTTTGATTCCACAAGTCCTGCTCATCCGAAGGATAATTTATTTGCGGAAGGATTTAATGCCTATTCATCTAGAGACCATACCGTTGATAGTTATCATACAAATTATGCTCCAAATTATAATACCTACGAACAATCACTTTGTGATGTGATGATTCTTATCTCTCACAGCCTCCCTTCGGAAATAGAAGCTATACAAACAGCACTTACTAACAACAATGTACTTCAAGACTATTGGATAGAAGAGGGGCTAAATAACACGATTCCAGGAAGAAGTAACTATTCCGTGGGACCACTGGGTTTTACAGATGGACTTTCTACCCCAGTTAAGTTAAACACCGTTGCAGAAGCCTCTATCGTGGATGGAGTTAATCCGTATCAAAATAACGGAAGCTACCTGGCTTTTCGGAAAATGCGCACTAATAAAAGTTACTGGTCTGATCTAATTAAACGAATTGCAGTTGAGTACAATGTCACCCGAGAATTAGCTGGGGCAATGCTGATGGGTAGATTCCGCAATGGCACCCCCCTTGCCCTACATCAAAAACCCGTGCCTTGGAATCAGTGGCAAATTGATGGTCAAGACATTTCATTTAACTACCAAGCAAATCCTGATTTCTGTCCGGTAGGAGCCCATGTTAGAGTAGCAAACCCGCGAGATAAAAGCAATTCCGAAAAACCGATAATTCGCAGGAGCATGTCCTACAACTCACAGCAAGAGTCTGGCCTTCTATTTATGAGCTATCAAGCATCAATTACCAATCAATTACTGCCGGTTTTAAAAAGGATTAAACATGAAAGGGATTTGCTGCTGTATGCAGCTGGCAAAGGAAACCCTAAGCACATTTCCTTCCCAAATTATGTGAAGGCCGGAGAACCTGTTCCCAGAATTAAGGTCAATGAAGACGAAATGCCAATCCTCCGGGGCGGAGAATACTTCTTCTGCCCTCCTATTTCCTTTCTTCAGAATATTGATAACATTAACTAAACACTAAACACCTCCTGTTCGTCCAAACTTAAATTTTAGCTATTTTTAGGAGTGCGACAATCCGAATCCCCACACTCCTTTACACACCGTGTCTTAGTATTCAGCATTGCACTGATACTGGGAGTTAGTCTACACGGTCAGCAAGTAGTACATCATTTCAACCATCTAACAACGGAAGATGGCCTCAGTTCCGGGCAATTCAATTACTATATCCATCAGGATCAGAGTGGTCTTGTTTGGATCAGCTCAATTATGGGGCTCAATTGCTTTGACGGTAAGAATATCCGTCAATACCATAGCGGCAATCGACCACATGCACTACGAAGTGAATTCGCTGCTCAAAGCCGCTTTCAGGAAAGTCCAAGTGGGGAATTGTGGTTCACCAATAATGAAACGCTAACTCACTACCTACGTGAGCCCGATCATTTCGAACATTTCCAGTTCGTAGCTCCTGGCCGTACCGACACGCTTAACTCCATGTATTTCTGGTCTTATCTAGATACTTTATCCAATTATATCTGGGTGAGTGGCGGCCGACACCTCTTCGCCTTAAACACCAAAAACACTAGTGACTACAAGCACATTGATTCCCTTTACGTCCGTATTAAAGATCGGATGTATGCCTTTCCAGATAATCGACAGTATCTATTCATGTGTGGATTTGGCAACTCAAACTTGCGAGTTCGGGAGTTTAGGGAATTTCGATCCTACTCTGACACCACCTTTCCTAGTCCTAGTGCCGCAGCAGTAAACGACGTCCGATATCAATCTGACGATAGGATTTGGGTAGCCACTGATGATGGCCTGTTTCGTTTTGACCTAGAGACGGGGCAGTGGCACACTATGTCGAATATCTTTGACGGTAGAATTATTGATGACATTAACGAAATTAGCTTTCTAAATGAACGGGAACTCCTCGTAGGCACTAAAACCAATGGAATCTATTTTTTTGACCTCGTAGAACAGCATTATACAGGTCAAATCTATGCTTTCGACAATAATCGGATTAGCCCATTTAAGCCGAACATTGTTAGGATGGTCGTTGATCGGAAAAACAATCTCTGGGTGCATTCCAAGGACGACGGGGTGTACTTCACGCATCTCAAAAAACCAAAATTCCGAATTTCATTGTTTGGAGAGGAGCGTCTTAGTGCCAAATCAATTAGCCCGCGTCATTCACATGGTTTGTGGATTCTTGATCAAACTCGTGCCTTAAGAATAGATCAAAGAGACACCACTGTATATAACCTTCCGATTAGCGGTGTAGATCTAGAACAAGCTATCTCTATTTTCGAAGACCGACTTGGCCGAGTCTGGCTTGGTACACTTTGGGAGCTCTTTGTATTATTTCCAGGCGAAACAGAATTCAAAACCATTAACCTATTACCCAAACAACTATTTGCCATAAAGCCTTACCCCGGCTACAACCACTTCCTACAGTTATCAAATGGGGATTTGTTATTTGCTACCAATAACAAATATGTCGTCAGGGTCAGTGAGGACCTCCGATCATCCAGTGTACTACAACAAGTAGTTAGTCGACCACGACACTTTATTTCCGGTCCAAATAAAGAGCTACTCATCGCTACCTATGAGGATTCACTTCATATCGGACGACTCACTACACCTCAATATTATGAACGAGATACCAGCCTCACTCAAATCCCATTTGTGTCATCCGCATGCTATGACCAATCCAGACAATGCTATTGGGTAGGAACGTACAATGGCCTGTATAAACTTCAAAAACGCTCCCCCAACGCATGGACCTGGACATTGGAAAGCGAAGCGGGTTCTAACATTGCCGTAAATAGCATCGAACTAGATGAAAGAGATCGATTGTGGATGACTTTCCCTGGGGGTATTCGTCTCTACGATCCCAACGGCCGAGTGCGTAAAACTTACCAGCGCGCGGACGGCCTACAGGGCCTAGACTATATCATGAGTGCTAGTGCAAAACTGTCTGATGGAGAAATCCTATTTGGAGGCACCAATGGTCTTACCCGTTTCTATCCAGACGAAATCCGACCAACGGTTCCCAACTCACAACCTACTGTCACAGCAATAACAATTAATCAGGAACAGGGGATTGCACACAAATACAGCAGAACAGACACCCGAAATCCCGGCCTTATCAAAGACCTACGGCTACCACACGACATGAATAACCTGGGCTTCACCTTAGCCTCACTTGAGTATAGTGCCCCTGACCAATGCATCTTTAGTTATCAGCTTCTAGGCTCCACTGACACTTCAGTTGTTGTTCATGGTCCTAATTCTCAGTTGAACTTTCCGAATTTAAGCCCCGGTTCGTTTACGCTAATGGTCTGGAGTACCAATTCTGATGGGGAACGATCACCGGCCCCATACCAAATCAACATTACCGTTCTTCCTCCTTGGTATCGTACAACCTTGTTCTATTTCATGTGTCTTTTAGCGACGCTGGTGGCGGCTTTCCTCTTTTATCGAGTACGCTTACGCCGTCTTCTCCACCAAGAGGCCCTAAAACGCGCTGCAAGCGAAGCCAGACAACAACTTGCAGAAACCGAGACCGCCATCCTACGCCTCCAAATGGATCCTCATTTTATTTTTAATAGCATGAACGCTATTGACTCCTTGGTCCTGGAGAATGAAACAGCAAAAGCTCATGAATACTTGATCTGTTTTGCTGGATTAATGCGGGGTATACTTGATAATTCGGCCAACCCTTACACTTGTCTCGACGAAGAAATCCTTCTGCTTGAGCGATATCTGCAAAGTGAGCAAATCCGCATGGGAGATCGGCTTTCCTACAACTTTGAGGTACATCCTGATTTGGATACTTTCGATTTAGAAATCCCAACCATGATTCTACAACCTTTTGTAGAAAATGCGATATGGCATGGAGTAGCACCTAAGGAGGAACCAGGGCAAATTACTGTACGATTTTATCCGCAGGAAGAATGGTTAATCTGCGAGGTTCAAGATGACGGCGTTGGACGACCATTCCATCAGAATCGTTCCCATGGCTATAGTTCTAAAGCCACTGCCATTACTAAGTCTCGCCTTGAGCTCCTCAATAATCAAAACAGCGGCCAATCTGCCGATTTTAAATTAGTTGATCTTAAGAACGTAGAGGGTGAAAGTGAGGGTACTCTCGTTCGTTTTCGCTTCCCATCTCTCGCCTAATCACCGCTACCAAGATCAAATCAATAGTTCCCGGCAGGAAAATTCACATTGCCAAGACACCCAAAATTCCTGGTCTTTTATCCGATACATTTGATTTAAACATGAGCGGCTAATTCCATCCTTTTTACAAAAACAAAGGGTAGGATTCAAAGTACAATCGTGTTCAATTAGACGATCATTAAATCACTTCAATATGTATCGTGGATTACTATTGCTACTCGTAGCAAGCACCCTCCTATTTGGATCATGTGAAGAAGGCTGTACAGATA
>CAJXOS010000209.1 GCA_913057725.1 uncultured Lewinella sp. | reverse complement strand
AACGGCCCAGCTTTCTTCACTGCCGGTGGCATTGATGCCACTGGATGTTTCGTTCTTACCTTCCAATTTGATTATAACGCTGCCTTTGGCTATGCCGGTTCCGGCAACCTGGAGTGCGCAGACGAATGTCCTTTCAACGGTCCTCCTTTTTGTTCAGGTGACGTCAATGATGCGGTCAGCACTTCTGAGTGTAACAACTGCTGGGATTTTCTGGCCTGGGAGATTAATTCCGGCGCTGTAAGTGATCAAGCCGTAGTCTTAGGCTTGGATTGTAATGCTGGAGCTTCGGGTTCGGTAGAATCTGACCCGCTATGCCTGGATCAGGCTGGAGCGGATCCTAGCAACGTAAACATAACCATCACGATGGCTATGTGGGCTTCGGATGAATGGATGCAAATTGATAATATCTCAATCGTTTGCTACACAGAAGCCGAGGCCAATGCCAATGGGCTTCCTATCCCTGCTGGCTGTGGCGGTGGTACTTGTAACATCACTATAGATGATGTAATTGTAACCGACCCCGACTGCGACAACGTGGACAATGGTGACATCCTAATTGATGCTACTGGCGTTAACCTGAGTGGTGATCTTGAGTACTCTATAGATAACGGATCCACTTTCCAAAGCAGCAGCTCCTTTCCTGGCCTGGGAGTTGGCACCTATGACATAATCGTACAGGACGATGCTGATCCTAGTTGTTTTGCCACGACTAGCGTAACCATTACTGCCCCTCCTGCTCCAACAGCAGGCACACCACCACCACTGATCATTTGCTACAGCTTAATACCCCTTAATGGTGAGGTGCTGAATCTTATGGAGATCATCGATGCTATCAGTAACTTTGACCCTAGTATTGATGTCAATTTCTACTTTGATGCTGGGGCCACTATGCCACTAGATCCCTTCGACCCTGGTGATATCCTCACTCTAATTTCAAACTTCCAAACGACCGTCTATGCCACGGTTGTGGAAGGAAACTGTGAGAGCTCACCCGTACCCGTCACAATCGATCTTAATACCTACCCTAGTGCACCCGATGGCATGTTGGAAGAGTGCCCGGGTAGCAATGGCCTGGCCGTCTTTACCCCTAGCGATGCAGATGACCAGTTTACAGGTGGCGACCCTAGCCTGACGGTATCTTACCACCCGACACAAACCGATGCTGAGGATAATACTAGCCCCATCACTGGTATCGTAACAACGCCGACCGATCTAACCATCTTCGTTCGGGTGGAAAACAGTGCAGGTTGTGCTACGGTAGCCCAACTCGAACTTATTGTAACGAGTACCGTCGATGCCACCCCAGCTAGTATGGAGGCCTGTGATGATGGAAGTGGACAAGCCATTTTCGACCTAACAACGCTCGAGACTACCATCCTCAATGGCGCGTCAGGGACCGTTCTCTTTTATGAGGATATGGCCACAACTAGTCCTATTGGGAATCCAGGCAGCTACACCTCCCCTACTACCACCGTTTACGCTGTAATCGACGATGGAATGGGGTGTGTATCTGCTCCGGTCGAAATAGACCTGAGTGTTATCACGATAGACCCGGCGGATGTGTTCCTCACCTTCAGTCCTGATTCTGGCTGTGGTGACACGGACGTTTCCATGACCTTAAATACCCCGGGAATACCCGCTGGAGAATACACCTTCAACGTGAGCTTTGGTCCGGTCAGCGCAGGGCCAGTGAGTTTATTGGGTTCGATGATGACACCCCCTTCACTATTGGCATTAACGAAGATTACATTTTTGTTCTGAATAGCGTCACGGGCCCAGGCCCACTATTTTGCCAAGTCGACTTCTCACCGGGGATTGAATACATCATTCCAATTGCTGACGCACCGGAAGCATTCCCAACCTCCATTACAGCATGCCCAAATGCCTTTGGTGAGGGCACCTTTGATTTAACGACACTAGAGCCTGATATCAATGGAAATACTGGTTTAGCAGTCGATTTCTACCAGGACTTCAATCTGACTAGCTTTATCACTGATCCTTCTTCCTACGTTTCGCCGGAAGGCACCATTTTTGCCGTAGTTGATGCTGGCGGAGGATGTGTTTCGGATCCGGTGTCGATCACCCTCCTACTAGAAGAAGCACCAGATCCAGTGGATTTCTCCCTGGACATTACAAACAGCTGTACGGCTACCGATGTAACACTGACTTTTAGTCTGCCGAACAGCGATACTTACAATTTCGAACTATTCATAACGGATGGTAGTGGAACGAGTAGTTCCTTCTATTCCGGACTTACCAATCTTTCGACGTTAACTTTTAGCGTTACTGAGACTACGACCTTTAGCATAGATGAGATCCAGTCGAGCACGGGCTGTTTTTTCACACTTGCTCCTGGGCCTTCACAAACTATAACCATTGGCGCAGCTGGAGCTATGCCAAACGCCGCTAGCCTCACTGCATGTGATGACGGAAGTGGTAGTGCCCTTTTCGACCTAACCTTAGTAGACGGTACCGTAAATGGTGGTAGCGGCGAAACAGTGCTCTGGTTTGAGGATATGGACGCCACAATTCCCATCAACAATCCAGATAATTACAGCTCTGCTGGTGGAACCATTTATGCAGCCCTTGATGTTGGCGGTTGTATTTCCGAAACGGCAGCTGTAATGCTCACAGTGGCACCAGCCCCGGAGGTAACTATTGTATTGGATCAAGCCATTAGCTGCGCTGGAAATGCAGATGGTGCTATTACGGCAAATGTAGTCGGAACAGGTCCATATAGCTTTGACTGGAACGACAATACCTACGACGGTCAACAAAGCCTGACTGGGTTAGCCGCTGGTTTCTATGCTGTTACGGTAATTGACGGAAACGACTGTGAAGGCTTTGCTGATTTCACCCTCAATGATCCGCCCATCATGGATATTACTTGTACGGTAATTAATGATGAGACGACTCCAGGAGCAAACGATGGTCAAGCTTCATTCACGGTGACCAATGGCAATCCATTGTACGAAGCTGTCCTCAGTGGACCAGTGAATCTGACTGAAGCTGATGTCAGCTCGGGCTTTATCTTTACTGACCTGCCACCGGGCACCTACACGCTTACTGTTACCGACGCTAACGATTGCACGGCAGACTGCTCCTTCACCATCAATCCATCTAACTGCAATTTTGATATTGACGTTACGGTGCAACAAATCGCGTGCGCAGGAGATAATGATGGATCCATTACCGTCGCTCCAGTTGGTGGCACTCCAGATTTCACTTATGACTGGTCAGATGATCAATACGATGGGCAAAACAGCATTACTAATCTTGCTCCCGGGACATACGCTGTTACGGTCAGTGATAATGCAGGATGCAGTGCCCAAGAAAGTATTGACATCACGGAGCCACCAGCCCTGAGCCTAATGTGTCGTCAGAACATGGCTGGAGAAGGCTCTGGTGAGAATAGCTACACCTTCTTCTACAGCGGAGGTACACCATTCTACCAACTGGTTTTGACCGGGCCGGTAAATATTTCCTTTACCGAAAACGTACCCGGTTCTTGGGATACTGCCGTACTGCCCCCAGGATCCTACACCTTCACGTTGACGGACGACAACGGCTGTAGCGAAAGCTGTTCCTTTGATATCGTCGCCGCATGCGACTTGAACCTTGTTTTGACGGGTACCGATCCAAACTGCGCGGGCGAAGCCAGTGGAAGTATGGATCTGATGATTACTAGTTCCTTTCCAATCATCCTGATCGATTGGGATGATGATTCTATTGATGGGCAAACTAACCCAACCGGCTTATCTGCAGGAACATTTAATGTGACTGTAGCAGATGATTTGGGGTGTGTACAAATGGCCAGCGTTACTCTGACCGACCCTCTAGCGCTTACACTTGATTGTTCGAACACTACGGACCCAAGCGGCATGGGAACAACGGATGGACAGGCAGATGTTGTTATCGGAGGAGGAACAGCACCCTATACCGTCTCTTGGAGTGGTCCAGCAAGTGGAAGTACCAATGTAGCTGCTGCTGGAAACACCTTAATAAACAACCTTGGTGCAGGAATGTACACCGTGACGCTCGAAGATGCTAATGGTTGCCAAACCACCTGCGATTTCACCCTAGCCTCACCAGGTTGTGACCTGAGCCTTGATCTGCAAGGAACTAATCCGAATTGTGCGGGCGAAGCCTCAGGAGGCCTTGACCTGACCATAGATGGAAGTTTCCCAATCGTAAGTATTGATTGGAGTGAAGACACCTTTGATGGAACGGAGGACCCAACCAGCGTTGCTGCCGGGACTTATTCGGTCACGGTTACAGACAATCAAGGCTGTACAGCCACTACCTCACTTAGTCTAATCGATCCGCCGGCGCTGTTTATCAATTGTGCTCAGACGACTAATCCAAGCACTAATATTAGTACGGATGGTGCTGTAGACGTGGTCATTGCTGGTGGAACACCGGCCTATACTGTTACCTGGTCGGGGCCAGTAGGTGGTACCTCCATGACGAATAATGCAGGCACCTTTACCATTGACAATTTGAGTACCGGCAGCTACACTGTGGTATTGGAAGACGCTAATGGCTGTACCGAGAACTGCAACTTTGTATTAATTGCAGATGGCACCTGCACCTTTGATCTTACGGTAGACACCTTCGATGAAACATGCCCTGGCGCCGCTGACGGCTCAGCGTTTGGATCAGCACAGGGAGGTACTCCGCCCTACGTTTGGGCCTGGAGTACAATGGGGAATTCAGTAGCAATCAACAACCTAAGCGCACAGTCTTATTCTGTGACGGTCACTGACGCGAATGATTGCGTAGCCATTCAGACCTTTGACATCAATACGACTAACTCTGCCCCAACTTTTTCCGCCGGTGCGGGAACTGATATTTGCGCAGATAGCTGTTATTATTTACCGCTTTCCTTCACTGGAACGGCACCGTACACATTGGATTACACCTTGGAAAGTGGTGGCATGATGACCAGTCAGCAAGCAACACTGGCGGCTGACCAAGACTCCTTGCTGCTGTGTCCAGCTACCGACGGAATTGCGGTTGGTGCCTTTAGCCTAACCTTCACCAATGTCGCAGATGCGAACTGTCAAACAGCACTAAATGAGACGGTTAACTTCTCCTATCTAGCTCCTGCTGTTAGTGACCTGATTTCGACAATTTGCCCTGAGGATTCTGTATTTGTGGGAGGAGAAGCGTTCCACCTGAGTAATCCGATGGGGAGCGTGGTTCTACCGAATGCGGCTACAAGTGGCTGCGACAGTACTGTTAATGTTTCCTTGAGCTTTTTCCCTGCCAGTATTCTGGACTTTTCGGATACAATCTGCCCGGAAGACACGGTAATGATTGGTGGCATGGAATTCCATATGAATAACCCAAGTGGTCAGGTAATCCTTGACAATGCTTCCAGTAATGGTTGTGATAGCACCATCAACGTAAGCCTATCATTCTATCCAGAGATTGATTTCTTCGTGAACGCCACGATATGCCCGGAAGACACGCTGGTAGTGGGTATGGATGAATACCACATCGGCAATCCATCCGGAACTACCGTTCTTGAAGGAGCATCGCAAAATGGCTGTGATAGTACGGTCTTTGTAAACCTGTTCTTCTTCCCTGAAATAGAAGTCAACATCACTGATGAGCTTTGCCAGGGAGATACGGTATTGATTGGGGGACAACAATTCTACAGCGGCCTGCTGAGTGATACAATTGTACTGGCCGATGCCGGCATGAATGGCTGCGACAGTACGATCTTTGTAAATCTGGTGGAGATATTTCCTGCTAATTCAGCACGAACGGATGACCTATGTGCCGGCGACACACTTGTGATTGCAGGTGTAGAGTTCACTCAGAACTTCCTCCAAGATGATATTGTTCTAGCGGGCCAGGCGGCCAATGGTTGTGATTCCATTATCATGGTGGACCTCAACTTGATTCCACTCACCCCTACCCCACTGGATGCTACCCTATGTTCCGGAGATAGCCTCATGGTCGGTGATAGCATTTTCACGAGTGCAGGGTCATACCAGGTGCTACTCGAAAATGCAAGTGCATTTGGTTGTGACTCGCTAATTCAGGTGGAACTGATGTACCACCCTGAAGCAACAAGTACTGAAAATGGTACTTATTGTGCTGGAGAAACCGTAGATATTGGTGGTCAAACCTTTGATGTCACTAATAGCTCCGGAACAGTGGTTCTTCCTGGTGCAAGTACAAATGGCTGTGATTCTACCATTGTCGTTGATCTGTTGTTCCTTCCAGCTGCCCTCAACAACTTAGATACGCTCTTATGTTTTGGCGAAAGCCTAACAATAGGTTCTCAGACTTTCGACGCTGATAATTCAAACGGTATTGTGGTGCTACCGAATGCGGCTAGCAATGGCTGTGATTCTACAATATTTGTCACCACCACTTACCGCCCAGAGTTGTTTGCTAGTATTGGTCCTGATACGACATTGTGTGGGATGCAAACGGTAGATGGCGTGCTAAATCTAAGCCCAGGAACGAGTTATGATTTCACGATAGAATCCTCTACTGGATTCCAACTTAGCGTGGACGATGTAAGCAATGTGAACTTCACCTTTGGCTTAGGCACCATCACGCAGGACATTACCTTAACCCTCGCCCAGATTACGAGCACCGACGGATGTGCCGTGACGATCGAGAATGGAGAAGCTGAGATACGTTATAGCGACACCCAAGTCAGTCTTACCTCCATTGGCGGCGGCGCTGGCAACACCGACCTTAGCTGTGCAGATGCAACTGATGGTAGTGTGCAGGCGATTGTAACAGGCGGCGTTGGGCCATTTTCTTATGACTGGAATACTGGCGATGATGAAGTTATTTTAGACAATCTAGCCCCGGGAACATACAGTGTAACGGTGACTGATTTGCCAGGTTGTACGTCCGAAACAAGTATCACCTTAACTGCTCCAGCACCGCTTGAAGCAAGTGTAAGTGGAAACTCCTCCGGATGCTTTGGTAGCAGTGATGGTAGTATCAGTATTGCATCAGTCAGCGGCGGTACTGCCCCTTATGAGTACAGCCTGGATGGAGAGTTTTTCCAAACGTTGGACGCTGCTGGCGCTTTGATTCCAAATCTGACAGCCGGTGCCTACACGGTATTTATCCAAGACGCCAATGACTGTCAGTTGAATATTTCGGCGGGCGTTCCAGAGGCTACTGCCCTTCAGCTGGAGCTAGGTGATGATGAAGTCATAAAACTTGGAGATAGTATACTTCTGGATCCGCAATTTGATTTCACCCCTGCCAGTTGGACCTGGACCCCTACAATTGGACTAAGCCAGCCAGACACCTTCATAACCTACGCCGCACCACTGGAAACAACCGTTTATCAGTTGGAAATGATGGATGAAAATGGATGTGAGGTTAGCGATATCATAAGAATCATCGTCGAGCGAGATTTGAATGTCTTCATTCCATCGGCCTTCTCACCAGACGATGATGGCACCAATGATGTGTTCATGATATTCGCGGGACAAGGCGTTGAGGAAGTGGAAAGCTTCCAGATCTTTGATCGCTGGGGCAATCAGGTCTTCTTCAAAGGGCCATTCCAGCCCAATGATCCGCTCTATGGCTGGGATGGAACGCATAACGGACAAGACATGAATGCTGCCGTCTTTGTCTACTTTGCAGAGGTACGTCTAATCACCGGAGAAGTTGTGCTGCTCGAAGGCGAGGTATTGCTATTGAGATAAAACAAAGGCATCAAGCCAAGTAATTGCAGGCAAGCTTTGGGTAATCCCAGGTTTGCCTGTAATAGTTTTATAAACGGCTTACCAGTAAGCTCCATATTTCGTAATATTAGCTCTCAATTGTCACCAAGGATTGCAGCGACTTGCAAGTAGATATAGTTTGGAAAACTTGGTGATTAATTCGCTCTCAAAAACACCTGATATGACGCGCTCCTGGTCTATTCTCTTTTTGTTGCCACTCTTGGTAATACCTTTTGTCGTAGATGCAGATACGAAGAGTTATCCTTTCTCCATGGAAATGGAGGTTCTTGAAACTGACACCCTTTCCCCAGTACAACCGGGTCTTGATATCGGCTATGGTAAAAGCCCTGCTTCCACCATTGGCACTTCACAGGCAACTTTGAAATCGAACCGCTTTAATCCTGGATTAATTTCCGATCCATTATCATTAGTTCAAGGACGGTTTGCTAGTCTACAATTCAATCGAGGTGGTGCTAATCCCAATCAAAATAGTATTGTTCGCTTACGTGGCACTAGCCTTAACACCAATCCATCTCCACTGATCGTCATTGATGGAATCATCGCGGCAAATCTACAACACCTAGATCCTAATGATATAGCAGAAATCACCTTACTCAAGGACGCCAGTGCTAAGTCGATCTATGGGATGCGAGCAGCTAGCGGGGCTTTGCTGATTCGTACGAAGTTGTCTACACACGAAACACCTGGCTGGCAATTCACCTACCACGGTCAATCTTCCGTTAGCGACTTTAACGAAGACGTCCCCATATTAAGTGCAGATCAATTTCGCAATGCTGGCGGAAGCGATCTGGGGGCAGATACCAATTGGCCTGGTGAAATAACGCAGAGTGCCTGGAGTCAAGCTCATGGTCTTGCCGCTAACTTCAGGTCAAAAAACTCGCGACTACGATTCTCCAATAACTACCGTAATGTCAACGGTATTCTCAACACCTCTGGATTCAGTCAGTGGAACAGTCGCCTTAAGGTGCAAACCACGGCCGGTGTAGAAAATCTACAAATCAACCTAGACGGCAGTTTTACTCGTCGGGCCAGTGAGTATGGCTTTTTAGAAGCCTTCCACTACGCTACGATTTATAATCCTACCGCCCCCGTTCGGGCAGCCGCATCTTCCCCCTTAACCCCAGAACAGCTCGGTGGATATTTCGAGCAATTGGGCGTATTTGACTACTTCAATCCGGTATCCATTCTAGAACAAAACAGCCATGCTGGGCGCAATAACGGATTCACCTTTGGAATGAATGTCAACTACGAGCTGAATCCGAGTCTTACCGTAAGCACGCGAGTAGCACTGCAATCCAATAATATTCGGGAACGAGCATACTACCCTGGCACATCACTGTTCCGCGGACTAGCCGTAAACTCACTTGGAAGAGGTCAGGCAGATTATCTTGATCTCTCTGCGAACTTCTACCTAATCGAGACATACGGCACCTACCAACGTCAAACTGAAAAAGTCAACACCTCCCTGATTTTTGGGCTATCTCATCAAGCTACCAATACCGAATTTCTTCGACAATCGTTCGCAAGGTTTGATGATTTAGACTTTGATTTTCTCAATTCTTTTGATGCTCCAGTACTTACCGCAGATGTCTTGCCCTTTCTGGTATCCGCCGAGCGTTCGACGCGCCCAGAGGATCGTTTTAGCGCAGCTTTTGCTCGTCTTGGGCTGAATTTGCCAAACGGGCTTTTCGCACAAGCCAGCCTGAGAGCAGAACGTCTATCCCGGGCAGCACCAGTAGCATCCGTATTTTTACTGCCTAGCCTGGTAGTAGGAATCGACCTCAATCAACGTTGGCGACTATCAGGTGTGGAGTACTTTAAATTGCGAATGGCCTACGGAGTCAATCGAAGTTTTCCGTACGATTGGAGCGGCCCTCCACTTTCAGCTACTGTAACTGGCGGGACTCCTGTAAACGTGGTGTCAGCTAGCCCGGACTTGATTGCAGAACGCCACCAGGAGGTCAACTTCGGACTTGACCTTGCCAGTCAACGACTGAGAGCTTCCGTCGATGTGTACGATAAGTACATTTTCAATCTGATTCTGTTCGGCCGTAGCTCACCAGATTTTGGTATTGACCCACGCTACGAAAACCGAGGTCGCATCCGTTCCCGCGGAGTAGAAGTCAACTTAGATGTAGACTTGGTCAAGAGTGAAAAATTTGGCTGGAATACGGGTGTGATCTTCAGCACTTTCAATCAGGTACTAGAAGAATACAGTGTTCCTGGAGGCGCTGAAGTACGAGGAAACCCCGGTTCACCAGGACTCAATGGAGGTGGTATGATTCTTATCCGTGAGGGTGAGGAGCTAGGACAAATTTGGGGGCCTATCTTTAATGGCATTGATCTGGAGGGAGCACCAATATACCAGGATCTAAATGGCGATGGTGTAATCCTTGGCCAGCCAAGCGAAGCCCTAAACCCACTAGCAGACTTCCAGGTTCTGGGCAATGCGTTACCAGACTATACCTTAGCAGTAACGCAACATATACGGGTGGGTAAATGGTCATTGCAAGCTCTGTTCCG
>CAJXOS010000208.1 GCA_913057725.1 uncultured Lewinella sp. | reverse complement strand
CGTGAGCGCGATAGCGCGAACACCACCTGCCGAGCGTAGTATTAAATGACTAAGCATTACTTCCAAATTGAGAGTTTACAAAGCACTAGCTTTGGGTATTTCATTTGCCAGCAATTTTTCAATGTCCTTTTTGCCCGCTTCAGCCGATTAAGCGCTAGAAATGCGAACCAATATTTGAACTTCGACAAGCTCAAATAATTGGTGTATGAACTATGCTCTACTCGCAAATCTGCAACTAGGCCTACTGGTCTTATTCTCCTTAGGTATTACTTCTGTATCCTATACTCAACAGCTAAACGGTGAAAGTGAATTTTGGCAAGCAGCGGATGCTGTAAACCGGCCTTTGCTAATAGTTGTAGTTGACACTACGGTTGCTACCGAATGGGAAGGGATGCTCAAAGTGCATCAAGCTCAGGAGGATTACAACCTCCTCATCTTGAAAGACACTTCGGATTTGGGATGGTTTTGCCAACGTGTAAACGCTACTCTCAATGAAGAGCCCATCAATAAGCGTAGGGTTTATCTGCTAGGCGCATTAGCAAAAGAACAACAGGCAAAGTACAATATTATCGATCGGCAAATCTTAGCCGATGAGCATTGGGTGGATCCTACAGAAACATTGAGTCTACAACAGTGGCGAGACCTTTGGGGTCAATTCCAAAAACACACCTTATGGACCTATGACGTAGAAGCCGTTCAACGAAAGGCTACTATCGTGGAGCGGAGCGAACGTGTCGAAGGAGGTATTGGCTTGAGCCTAATGACGTCAACGACCGCATTCCACTCTTCAGCCGAAGGGCTTCCTAATGGGATTCGATTTTGGAGCTACAACGCATACCGGAAATTACACCCGCGTTGGCTGCTTAACTTCTCTTTCGATGTTGGTGTGAAATTGCCCAATCCGCAGCGGATCATACAAGAACAAATATTCAGTCAGGTAGACATTTTTGCGCTCTTTAACGGAGACGAAGTAGAAATCACCCTGGACACTGAAATCAAAGGGCACATGACCGGAGCCCTGGGGGTAGGACTTTCCTATTTACTACCGAGTAAAGGTCGACTCCTGCCATATGTTGGGACCGATCTTCGCTTTTTCGGTGGCAACTTCTTTTTTGGAAGAATTGATACGACTATCGTCATTGATTCTAGTGGTGGTTTTCCAAGTGGAGGAAGCCCCGATGACCTGAACTTGCGCGATGGTAATGAGGATTTCACACCTACTAACTTCTTCTACCTGACACTCTCACCTCATGTTGGTTTGTATCACCAACTAGGAGAACGATTGCTTCTAGATCTGAATGCCGCTTACCAACCCGATCCCGCTAGTTTTCGCCAGGGCGAGGATTACTTTAGTTTGTTTCGATGGCGTATGGGACTCCGCTATCGACTAATTGGTAAGCGCAGTACACGCTACGAATACCTGCGTATTGCAGCAACGCCCTAAACAAAAAAGAGCCCCTCATTTGGGGCCCTACAATTGTTGGTCAAGGTGCAAACACAAACCTTGTACCACCTGTCTTAACTAACTATTCGAACAACGAATTACATCTTGATGAACTGTTGTAATGCACTCGTAGCAGTGCGCAAGAAGTAGTTCCCTGCAGGCAGCTGATGGATGGATAGTGGTTCATTGGGATTGATGTTTGCTTCCATCATTAATTGCCCCAAGTTGTCGAAGATCAGGATTGAAGTTTGGAAGTCGATACCTTCAACGTGGATGAAGTCGGTAGCTGGTGTAGGATAGATTTTAGGTGCTGTATCCAATGGTATATTCCGTGTGCTGATAATGATGTCTTCCACGGAAATCTTGGATATTTTTCCTGCTACCTGTTGGTTGAAATACAGTTCCCCATTTCGGATAAAGAGCCCGGTCGGTTCTTGTAGTCCACTTATAAGTGTCTGAACGGTTGGGTTGGCCTCATTTGTGTTTAGGTAGAATATGTTGCCACCTATGTATTCAGTAAAGAAGAGTTTTTCCGCAGGGGCGTAATAGTGAAGGTGGCTACCAAGATCATGCCCTTCCGAGGCAATTAATTCTAGCGTGGGCACTGCCTGGTCGAGGTCTAATTTGAAAAGGCCCTCAGCACCGATCGTGTATAGTTGATTGCCGTTGCCGGTTTCGATATCAGACAGAAAGGTTAGGTCGTCAATGAGTACTTCTTTGGGAGAGTCGTCGACCAGGCTTTTTCTTTCAATGCTACAACGTTCATCCGACCAGCGATAATGGATGTAGTACAAATGATCATTGTGAACGGTGGGAGCGATTGGTGCTTCCAATTGATCAACGACGGTACGTTGTGAAGCGGCATTCAGGAAAGTGTCGACGGTCCAGATGAAGCCTCCTCCGAGGTCCATGACATAGAGTAGGTCTTCATGAACCATTACCTCTGAGGGATACCAAAGGTTGATAACCAGCTGTTGTGGAATGGCAACGTCACGGTCTAGGTTGATTCTAGAGATAGTACCTGCCTCGTTATTTTCAGAGTAATACAGGTAGCTGTCTTTGATGAACATTCCCGTTGGGTTATCAAGGTTGTTGTCTAGAACGTCGATCACCTCCTGCGCTACAAGAGCGGAACAGAATAAAAGAAGGGCAGAGAGAGCGGTAAGTCTTAGTTGCATGATGTTTTGTTTGCGCTATTCAGTAATCTGAGAGTTTGGATGAACTCCCTTTGATATACACAAACTTACGGGCAGGAGGAACGTGCTAAAAGCTCACTTTTAGGCGAGTTTCTGCGCTTTTGGATAAGACTAGATATGGAGCTAACTGTGTTATTAAGCTTCTGGTAGGACAGGTTTTACTCCAACTAAGTTGACCGGTAACTCTTTACCTTTCAGCACTACATTTGTTAGTGGTTGAAAGGAGAGCCCTTCTGTTCTTTTGGGAAGTTCACGCCAGAGCGCTTCCGAGATGAGGAGTTCGTAGCCCAATGTGTTGCACTGAGATTGGATACGAGCGGTGGTGTTCATCACATCTCCATGATACGCGATGTCGCGGCGTATAACACCGATTTCAGCTACCCTAACTCTACCAATATGAGCGCCTGCTTTGAAACTTGGGACGATGCCATATTGGACTTCGTAATGCTCCCGTCGTGTCTGGAGCACTTCATTAAAGGCATAGCACGCTTTTAGACAATTGAAGTTGGTGAGCCCTTGTTCTGGTTGCCAGGTGAGCACTACTTCGTCTCCAACGTACTGGTATACTTCCGGTTGATGAGCTTCGATAACTTTGGTGAAATCACGAAAGCAGTCTTGAATGAATCGGCTGTATTGAATGGTACCCAACTGCTCCGCAATGGTAGTAGAGTCGCGCATATCCAAGAACATAAAGATGCGGTATTCCTCAAATGGCCGCAAATACTTGCCGGTAACGAGATTGAGTAATACCCGATCTCCAAAATACTGCCGAATGATTTGCAGGAATGAGATGATGAAGCTAGCAACGAGAAAAAACACAAAGAATACCCAGTATACCTTACCCGTGGCCACTCCTCTAAGTCTATTCCAGTCTATTTCTCCATACATAAATAGGTTCATAGCTATTCCAGTAATAATCATGATCCCTAACACCAAAAGACCATAAATCACAGGCTTAATAGCTAAAGTGAGCCAGTAGGGCCCTTCCTGGAGGAAACGTTTGCTGTTTAAGCGGCGCTCGATGAGTTCGTAAAAGACGCCAGCAATTGCGCCGAGCACTAAAAAAATTGGCCAAGGGTATTGGGCCATATCAAAAGAAATTTCAATCTCTGGTACCGCATCAAGACCGTAGAATCGCAGGTAACCAAAGAGCGAAAAAGCAAACATCCATAAAAGGACAGAAGTGAGCATTTGTTGGCTATTCTTCATGACTCGAAAATAAGTATTCTTGGAGTAAACTTGGCCGATCGCTGCCTATCTTACCGTAAAATCGATTTTAGGTATGGAGGATGTTCGAAAGCTGTTTAGGATTCAGATTCTAACAACCCTGATATTTGTTGTCTTTAAATTCAGCAGGCCTTCGGTTCTGGAGGGAGGCAGCCCGGACTTAGTGAAGATTATCTTTCTTTCACTTCCTAATTTCTTCGAAGCGATTGTGGGAATGGCAACGGTTTGTGCGCTAGGGCTGGTAGCTAACCATCGGCTGCTGAGAGTACCTAAGCGGCTTAAAGCAGAATATATTTATCTGTTGTCAGCATTGTTTACTGCGGTATACGTAATCACACAGGAGTTCAAGCTGCACAATATTGGGGGTAATAATGTATATGACCCAAATGACGTCCTTTTCTCTGTTATTGGCTTAATAATCGGTTATGTGATTATTCTAACGCTAAAGCCGCGGATATCGGAGTAGTATTAGCGTCGGTGAATGTTAACCTTGGGCCCGCAGAACTTCCCCTAGTTTTTGCTGTCCTAGTTGAGCACTTGCTGAACCATCCTTCCAGGCCAGTTTCCCGTTTACAAAGACGTGCGAAATAGTATCATCATTTCTGCGCACCAGCCGTTTGTAACTATCTAGTCCTGGCATGCCAGCAAGTTGAGTTTCTTCTAATTCATCTCCCAGTTGATTAGGGTCAATGATCGTAACATCTGCCCGTTTGTCCACTTCCAGTGAGCCGGTGTCTAGTAGGTACCAATCCGCCAACTCTTTAGTGACCTTATAAATGGCTTGCCCAATAGTCAATGTCTTTTGACCTTCGGCAGCTTGTTGCCGCACGAAACGCAATAAACGGAGTGGGAAGTTATAATGCGCCATATTCCGTAGGTGAGCTCCGGCATCACTAAAACCGATATGGCAATCAGGGTGGTTGATAATCCAATTTAGTTCTTTCGGACGATCATTACCCACTACAGTATACCAGCTCAAATCATCACCATATTCTTGTACCTTATCCAAGAAGTACTCGATTTCATCTCGACCTTCTTCTTTGGCTAGCTCTCGAAAAGATCTGCCATTAAGCTCTTCATCCGGGCAACTAACAATGGCAGTATCCTGCAGATCGCGGTGAAAGACCCGCGGCGCAAAACGTTGTTTCCAGTGCTTACGGAAACGCTTGCGATACTTGTTGTCATCTAATAACTCTCTACGGTCACCCGCTTCCTGTAGGTGGAGGTAGTCGGTGCCCGATTCAAACTCTTCGAAGAAGGGTGATTCAAATCCGTGTGTGACTACATCAAACGGTTCTGGCAGTCCCTGGAACTTCACATTCGCACCAAGAAAACGATTGGCAAAGCGGGCGCTATTACCAAATATTCGATGGATGCCTCTGACTGTCTTTCCATCAATCATTGCCAGCATGGAAGTCTTGAGTGGCTTACGGAACAACCCACGGCTTTCCCAAATGAAGCTGAAAAAGGTGCTGGGGTTAGCGCTGTTGGGAACAGTCTGAAGTATGCGATTGCGCTGACGAAGTAGTTTGAAGAGATGACGATATTCCTGCCAGTTGGCGAATACGGAAGGGGTAGGCAGTGAGCGGAATTCAGTACCATCCATTTTGTCAAACTCCAGCAAATTGATGGAGAGCCCCAGATAACCTTCGTCTAGTGCTTCGGACAGAATCGCCGACATCTGCTCTAGCTCAGCTTCGCTGGGTTGGTTGCCACTACTAAGACTAGCTGCCAAGCCCATTACATAGGCACGGAGCGTGGAGTGTCCGAGAAACATGCCAATATTGGGGCCGAGAGGAAGTTGGTCTAAATGCTGAAGATACTCAGCCGGGCCATCCCAGTCTTTTTCCTTTTTGAGGATTTCTTTGATGTAATGGCTGGGCATACCCTCCACTCGGGTAAACATATCACTCAGCTCCTCCGCATCTCCCATGACCATACTAATACCACAGCTACCCATTAATATAGTAGTGACACCATGACGAACGGACTCGCTCAATTCTGGTGCGATCTCCACTTCTCCATCATAATGCGTGTGGATGTCAATAAAACCGGGCGTAACCCAAAGCCCCGCGGCATCTACGTATTGATAGGATTCATTTCTAGGGAGTGGATCCGCGCTGATGGCTTCAATCTTTCCATTGGCAAGGAGTAGATCTCCGATATAACCCTCACCGCCCTGGCCGTCATAGATGTGGCCACGGCCTATGTGGTATTTTTCCTGTGTCATCGTTTACTATTGCTGTCGGTTAAAATTAACAGAAAATTGATCGATGAGCAGGAAATATTTCTTGTGGTTAAAGCTGTGGTGCCAACCGCAGCAAAATGTCAGCGGTTGCCGTACAAAAGGACCACTTTCTAGTTGCTAGATAGTAGTGGATCACTTAATTGCCCCTAACTTTCGGCAAAATTTAAACAGTAGACATGAGAATCGATCTCTGGAAAGGTATGGTAGTGTTGTGCTGCATAGCACTGTTTTACGCTTGTGGTAATGAAGCGCCAACGTCCACAAGTGCCCCTGTTTCCCAATTGGACCATCGGGAAGGGACTCGCATGATGATGGATAGCATCAATGCGATCAAAGCACGAATTAACTATCGGCAACACCCTTACGAAAGTGCGCTTAAGCTAGCGATTTTAGAGCCAGAAGTTATGCAAGCCAATCAGAATCGTACGCTAGGGATACCGCTACTCTTTGAATACTTTCAAACGCTCCTACGTGCGGGCGAGACGGTCAAAGCGATTAAGGGAATTGAGCAGTTAATCCAGACGCAACCTAGCCAGGGAGAGGTTAACGCGCAGACTAGAGTCTTGCACGAGACCTGGGCTATCTCCTACCTACGCCTGGCAGAACAGAACAACTGTAGCCTGAACCACAATGAAGAGTCATGTCTGTTCCCGATCAGAGGACAGGGCATTCATACAGAACCGGAGCCAGCAAGGAGGGCGATTGTTCTGTACGAAAAATTACTAACCGCCTTTCCGGACGACCTCAATAGCCGTTGGCTACTCAATCTCTGTTATATGACTGTCGGAGGTTATCCACATGAGGTGCCACCCGTTTGGTTGATACCACCAGATCGTTTCCAGCCGGAAGCTGCTCTTCCGAATTTCCCGAATATTTCGATGCATGTAGGAGTAGATGAGAATGATTTAGCCGGAGGATCCATCGTAGATGATTTCAATAATGATGGCTTACTAGATATCGTAGTCTCCTCCTGGGATCTAAATGGCAGTGTAAAGTTCTTTTTGAACAATGGACAAGGCGGCTTTACTGATCAAACTGCTGCCGCAGGATTGAGTCAAGTAACTGGCGGGTTGAATATGATTCAAGCAGATTTCAACAATGACGGTAATCTGGATTTCTACGTGATTCGTGGTGCGTGGAGTGGATTTGATTGGATGGGCCAGCTCCCTAATTCTCTTCTGCAAAATAATGGGGATGGCACTTTCTCAGATGTGACGATCATGGCAGGGATGTACAATGCACAACCAACACAATCCGCGGTTTGGTTGGATTATGATGCCGATGGTCTACTAGACCTTTTTGTCACTAACGAAACGCATAGCCCACAGGAGCAGCATCCTTGTCAGTTATTTCACAACAATGGCAATGGCACATTCACAGATGTAGCACCGAGCATGGGGCTTAATTATGCCATCTATGCTAAGGGCGTAACAACGGGTGATGTGAATAATGATAACTATCCTGATTTATACATCTCCATCCTGAATGGCCCCAACCGCATGCTCTTGAATAAAGGAGGGAATGGGTTCTCGGATATCAGTCAGCAAACTGGTACTGCTAAACCGATCGAAAGCTTCCCTACTTGGTTCTTTGACTATGATAATGATGGCGATGAAGATCTTTTTGTGGCTAGCTACGATGAGTATGCCTTGAAGCAACAGGCGGCAGAGGTGGCTGCCGATTATTTGAGCCAGCCCATCAAGTCAGAGATTCCTCGCTTGTACCGCAATGATGGAAATAACCGGTTTACGGATGTCACAGAGCAGCAGCGACTGGATCGTGTACTCTCTACCATGGGGTGCAATTTCGGAGATCTGGATAATGATGGCTATAGTGACTTCTATCTAGGTACGGGTGCACCAGATTTCCGCTCGGTAGTCCCTAATCGGATGTTCCGAAACAATGCCGGACAGCAATTTCAAGATGTAACCTACGCTGGTAATTTTGGCCACGTGCAGAAGGGCCACGGCGTTAGTTTTGCCGATCTGGATAATGATGGTGATCAGGATGTGCACGCCGTAATGGGAGGTGCCGTTTCTGGCGATGTTTTCCAAAACGCCTTGTACGAAAATCCTGGAAATGGTAACCAATGGGTCACTATCCGACTCACTGGATCAACCAGTAACCGTTCAGCTATCGGCGCCCGAGTGAGAGTTACTGCTACCCAGCAGAATGGCCAACAGCAGCAGTTCTTCCATACCATTAATTCGGGAGGTAGTTTTGGTGCCAACAGTTTGCAAGCGGAGATGGGCCTGGGGCCTAATGTACAATCAGCAAGCCTGGCAATCGATTGGCCGGATGGCAAGCCCGGTTATGTTGACTACGGGAATATCACTATCAACAGCGTCTTGGCAGTAAATGAAGGAGGGAACGAGGTTCAGGTGGTAGACCTTCCGGAAATCAAATTGGCTAGTACTGGTGGAGAACATCATCACCACCAGCACTAGTCAGTATCGGTTTTATCTATTGTACGATCAGTTGCTCAGTTGCAGTTTGATCCTTGCTAGTAAGTCGCAGCAGGTAGGTGCCTTTAGGTAGTGTAGCTACGCTAAAGGGAACCTGATGCAGCCCAGGAGAAAGATTTCCCTGGAAAACATCCTGTATCATTCTTCCCTGCATGTCTATCAATTGAAGACTTAGGTCTGATTGACTGCTAAGCTCAAGTGCCACCGTGCCGTTGTCGCGCAGTGGGTTGGGGTAAATTTGCCAACTGGCTACATTTTCCGGAAGCGAGTTGGTACTTACTTCTTCCCCGATATTTACCGACCACATTGAGCGACCAAAGGTGCCGGCTACCAGCGTTTGTGTTGGTAGATGCAGTGATAGGTCTGTAACGATAGCCAATGGCATACCAGTACCAAGCAGTTGCCAGGTAGCACCGGTGTTTTCCGAATAATAAACGCCAATATCGGTAGCTAGGAACAGTGTTCCATTATCAGGATTAATGACAAGATCATTCACAGGAATATCAGGTAAGTTGCCGTTAATATCCTGCCAATTTGCCCCGTAGTCATCGGTTTTATAGATGTGGCTCATATTGCTGCCGTAGCGGAAACCAGAGAAAGTCAAGTAGGCAGATGCCGGATCATCAGGGTCAGCAGTGATGCTGGTTACCCAACGTTGAGGTAGGCCGGTGGAGATACTATTCCAATTATTACCACCATTGAGGGTCACCCAAACGTTGCCGTCATCGGTACCCACCCAGATGACTTGGTTATCGAGTTCGGAGATGCTCAAAGAAGTAATGGTACCATACACCAAACCGTTTGTGCCACCATTACCATTCGTCAAATCTGGGCTAATGGGGGTCCATTGAACGGGATCTCCTTCGGAGCGCATGACGCGCTCTGTGCCGAGGTACAGTCGGCTGGTGTTACTAGGGTCGAGTTCGTAAGGCGTGTACCAGTTGCGGCGTGTACCGCCTAAACCGTCGGTGGAGAAAATGAAGTTGTCTCCTCCATTAGTGGATTTGCCAAACCCTCCGTATTGCGAAGTTGCATAAACGATGTCGTTGTTGGTAGGGTCAACGCGTACACGGAAGCCATCGCCGCCGTAGATGCGAGCCCAGTCATTGGTGCTGCCCGTCAAAGTGCGGTTGGTACCATTGTCCTGGGTGCCGCCATAGCGACGAGCCGGTTCCTGAAAATCAATCTCGCAGGTATAGAATTGAGTGATAGGGAGGTTGTCCCATTTGCTGTACGTATTTCCACCATCGGAGGTATAATATAAGCCGCCATCATTGCCGAGTAGAATTTCCTGTGGGTTGGCCGGATTGATCCACATGGTATGCTGATCCACGTGTACACCATTAAAGCGACGTTCCCAGCGCTGTTCGTTCGGGATGTACTTATTGATGTTAAATCCAATATAGTAGAGGTCGTCCGGATTACTTGGGTCAACGACCACCCGGTTAAACCACCAGTCATAAGGGACGGTCTGCAAATCAGTAGTTGACATATTGCTCCAGGAGACGCCTGCATTGGTCGAACGCATCATATTCGCCAGGAAGCCAGCGTCGTTCACGTAGCCTGCATAAACCCAGTTGGGATTAGAAGGAGCAATGGCCAAGCTAATACGTCCCTTGTCCGTAGGAGCACTTGGCAGTCCGTTGGTTAGTTCTTGCCAGGTCGTACCTCGATCGGTGTTTT
>CAJXOS010000207.1 GCA_913057725.1 uncultured Lewinella sp. | reverse complement strand
GAATAGATTTTATCAGGATCGGCTGATAGATTCGTCCATGTTGTAGATGGCGGTAGCTACCCTTACGTAGGCCGCTAATTCAGATTCGGGTAAAAGGTCCTTCTGTGTTGAGTCGCCGATCGACAGGAAGGCAATTGCATCATCTACTGAGGTTTCAAACTGCTGTTTTTCCTCTGTAAAATATTGCTTCAGCAAGTCCAGTTGTTCTGTTGGCGGTCGTCGGCTGGTGGCTGATTGATACATAAAAGCAATGCGCTGTTCGATGTCCTGCTCTGTTTCTATAGCCCGGTAAGCCAGGTTTCGTGCCCCTTCAATAATCTGCGGGCTGTTCATCATCACCAGTGCTTGCAGGGGCGTCGAAGTTGTTTCGCGGTTCACCATACAGAAGTCCCGCGTCACAGCATCAAAGGTCATCATATCAGGTGGCGGCACCGTTCTCTTCCAGAAAGTGTAAAGGCTGCGTCGGTATTGTTTATCACCTTCATCGATTTCATAAGCAGCAGTACTACCACCGCCACCACCCACTACCTCTGCCCACAAGCCTTCCGGTTGGTAGGGCTTTACACTCGGCCCACCTACTTCCCGAACTAGCAGGCCGCTTGAGGCCAGTACATGATCGCGGATTTTCTCTGCGGACAAGCGGATGCGATTTCCACGAGCGTATAGTAGATTTTCCGGATCGTTCTCCAACTGCTCAGCGGTTGCCTTTGACGATTGTCGGTAGGTAGCTGAAAGCACGATGTAGCGGATGATGTGCTTCATATCCCAGCCACTATCCATAAATTGATAAGCCAGGTGGTCAAGCAATTCCGGATGGGTAGGCAAGGCACCCTGAGCACCAAAATCATCGGGTGTCTGAACCAGTCCTTTACCAAAGCACATCATCCACAAGCGGTTGACCATGACCCGGGCAGTGAGTGGATTCTGTTCGTCAAAAAGCCAGTCGGATAGACCTTGGCGATTGCTAGTAAAACCCTTAAACGGAAGAATAGCTTCCGGTGTAGATGGGGCTACTGCTTGTTGAGGATTATCGTAGAGTCCTCGACCCAGCACGTGCGCCGGGCGCGGCGTATCGCTCTCTTGCATGACCATGAGTTCAATGGTGGGCACCGTATCCAGGTTATTGATAAAGGTCAGCTGGTTTTCAATTTCATCGGCGGTAAGGGTGATGAAAGGCTCGGGGGTTTGCCCATATTCTTCGATTAGGCCCTTCTCCGGAATGTTATTGAAGAAGGAATACAAACTATAGAAATCCTCTTGCGAAATGGGGTCGTATTTATGATCATGGCATTTCGCACATTCCACCGATAAGCCCAGAAAGGCCTTGCCAAAGGTCATAGTCCGATCAGAAACATATTCTACCCGGTACTCTTCGGGAATAACGCCGCCTTCCTGTGTGATTTTGTGATTGCGATTGAAGCCCGTAGCTATGATCTGCTCGCGTGTTGCATCAGGTAAAAGGTCTCCTGCTAGCTGCCATTGTACAAATTGATCGTAGGGCATATTTTGGCGAAAGGCGTGAATCACCCAATCGCGCCAAGGCCACATCACCCGTTCAAGATCATCTTGATATCCATGGGTATCCGCATAGCGAGCGACGTCCAACCAAACCGCCGTCATATTTTCGGCGTAGGCCACAGTATTCAGGTAATGATCCACCATCTTTTCGTAAGCATCCGTATCTGGATCATTCCCAAAAACTTCTAACTCCTCTACCGTAGGCGGCAATCCAGTAAGATCAAAAGCTAATCGGCGTAGAAGTAGTTCTTTTTGTGCCGCTGCAGAGGGCTGTTCATTGGCTGCTTCGATCTTATGGAGGATGAAGTGATCAATGCCATTGCGAACGAAGTCTTTGTATTGTACCTCTGGAAGCTCTGGATTAGCAACAGCTTGAAAGGACCAATGGTCTTCGTATGTAGCACCTTCCTCAATCCATCTTTTTAGAATCGCTCTTTCATAGTCATTCAAGCTCAGGTTCGACTCCGGCGGTGGCATCATCAGGGTTTCATCTGTAGAAAAGATGCGGTCAACCAGAGTGCTATTCGCTACTTGATGCGGCACAATAGCAAAATGATCCTTCTGTTCGCCCAAAGCAGCATAAGCGGCTTCCGCATTGCTTAGTGATAAACCCGCCTCGATCTTTGCTTCGTCTGGCCCATGGCAGGCATAGCAGCGGTCAGATAATATGGGCCGAACGTGGTAGTTAAAGGAAATGAGCTCCGGAAGCGCTTGTGCTTCCGCCAAAGGGCTAGACGAAGAAAAATTGGATTCACCCTCAGTAGTGCAGCTGCCTGCTAGTAAGATCAGCAAAGGCGTAAGCACCATCAAAAGTGTTGGACGGTGGTTTAAGTTCATCAATCAGGGCATTCTTAAGGCGTCTAAGCTATTGAGAATTTTGGGAAGAACGAAGTTTAAAATTCTTCCCTGACCGCTACTTTGCGAAACCAGGAGAAATTAGCCTTAGTCACTCTCCTTGCACCCCACCCCAATTTCCCCGCTCTTCACTACCTTAGAGCCGATGTCTTCCACCAGCACATATCCCGAATTCAACCAGCAACAGTTTGAGCAATTGTTTCGCTCGCACTTTGCGTACCTGTGCAACTATGCGCTGCAATACGTGGAGGATCGGGATACGGCTCAGGAGATTTGTCAGCAGGTCTTTATTCGTTTGTGGGAGAAGCGGGCGGAGATGGATCCGCAGCAATCCATCAAGTCTTATCTCTTTACGGCGGTACGAAATCGATGCCTGAATTACATCCGCGACAACAAGAAGTACCGAAGTAGCATCTTGGATCTGGATTGCGGGGATTTTGACCTGGCCGGAGAAGAAGATCACTTTGCCCTCGAAGACCTCCAGCAAAGAGTGGACAAGGCCTTGAATGAACTCCCCGAGAAATGCCGACAAGTATTTGAAATGAGCCGATTCCAAGGCCTCAAATACCGGGAGATTGCCGAGGAGTTAGATATTTCACAGAAAACGGTGGAGGCGCATATGTCCAAAGCGATGAAGATGCTGCGGGAGAAGCTGAAAGATTATTTCTTCTTGTTCTTGCTGTTTTTGGACTACTTCAAATAAAAATGGCCGACGACTAAGGGTACTTTAATTTTCTAGTGTACTAAAGGAAATATGCAAGATCAAAACCAATACGAATACTATTCCAGCCTCATGTCGAAGTACTTGAGTGGAAACACCTCTGCTGCCGAAACAGCGGAGCTGGAACAGTGGGTGTTGGCTAGTCCGGATAACAAGAAGCAGTTCATCGACTTCAAAAAAGCGTGGATGCTCAGTGGCATGCAGGCGGCAGAGGCCGTTGATGTAGAAGCGCAGTGGAAACAAACTGCAGATCAACTCTTCACTGGCGCTAAGGTAGTGCAACTGGATCACCAAAAGAGTCGGAGGCGGTGGTTGCAGATTGCTGCAGCGGTAGTAGTATTGGCAGTAAGTGCGGTCCTATTGTACCAACAATTTCGCCAGCCAGAACCTTACTTTGCCCAGGCCATCAACAGTAGGCTACCTGTTGATCTGTCAGACGGTAGTCGGGTTACACTCAATCAAGCTTCCAGTATTCAGTTCCTGGCAGAAAGTGAGAATGGAGAACGAAAGGTCACTTTGCAAGGTGCTGCTTTTTTCGATGTGGCTCGCGATGAAGACCTGCCCTTTGTCATACACACCCCGGAGGTCGAAGTAGAAGTATTGGGTACTTCCTTTTACGTAGATGGTCGGAGTGGGCAGGAAGAAGTTCAGGTAATGGTAGAATCTGGAAGGGTTGCCGTACGAGCCGGCGGACAGGAAGTGATCCTGAACGCCAACGAGCAGGCTGTTTTTGACAAATCAGCGAATGTACTACGTAAGCAGGCCAATCAAGACGAGCAATACCTCGCCGTAAAATCAGGCGAATTGGTGTTTAAGGATACGCCTATGGAAACCGCAGTGTTTTCCCTCAATCGCCAGTACAATGCGAACTTGGTCATTGAGAGTGAAGCATTGAAATCATGCCCGATCACATCTACTTTCAAGAACAAGTCGTTGCCAGCTATCTTGGCCATTTTGGAAGTCTCCTTTGGCATTCAGTCTACAGAAGATGGAGAGCGAATTGTCTTGACCGGAAGATGTAAAGAAGAGTAAAAAACAACTGGTAGTGAGATAGAATGATATTAGAAATTAGGAGATCGGAAGTGAGAAATAGGAATTGGCTACGGTATGTACGCTGGTATCTTTACCTCATAATTTCGAACTAACATTTCCGATTTCGCATATCCTATTTCCGACTCCCTAAACGCCTTTCAAAATAGCTGTAAAAGTGTGATTTGTGAGCTTTTGGTGATCCCCAGGGATGTGCCCAAAGGCAAAACATCACAGACTATTAACCCTCACCTAAGCTATTATGCGGAACCACGTATGCCTATTACTGTTGGTGCTGAGCACGCAGTTATTCGGGCAAACCACAACAAACAACTCGCGAATCACGATTCGCGAGAAGGCCATCAGCGTCGAAGAACTCTTGGCTGAGATTAGTCGCCAATCTGGTGCTGACTTCACCTACAATTCAAGAGTCATTGACCAGGATGCCGTTGTTGCTTTTAGAACCCGAAAAGCCAGTCTGCAGGAAACACTCCAACTTCTGAGTGAAACCCTCCAGGTGCAATACAGTATTGTGGAGGGGCAAATCATCCTGAATTTTGAGGAAAAAGTAGAACCGCCAAAGTTCTACACCATCAGTGGTTTCTTGTCGGATCAATCTTCGGGTGAGAGCCTGATTAGCGCCACTGTGACAGTTGGAAATACGGGGCAAGGGATGTTTACCAATGAGTTTGGTTACTACGCCCTAACCCTGGAAGAAGGTTCCTATACGATGCGGTATTCCTACCTGGGGTACGAGGATCGGGAGGTGCGGATTGATCTCAATTCGGATACGAAGCGGAATGTATCGTTGCCGCTAGCAGCCATTGGTTTGCCGGCTGTGGTGGTACGCCCCAACCTGAACGACGTACTGCAGAAGAAACAAGCGGATGCCTTGACGCTTACTCCTAGTGAACTGGGGCAAATGCCCGAACTAGCTGGTGAATCTGGTCTAGTAAAAGGCCTACAAACGCTGGCGGGTATAAAAGGACATAGTGATGGATCATCCTTCTTCTTCACCCGTGGTGGTGAACGGGACCAGAACCTGGTCATCATTGATGATGCTCCCATTTTCAACCCTTCCCACATGCTGGGTTTCTATTTCTTAGTCATCCCTGATTTCGCGAAGGAAGTCCAGATCTACAAAAGTGACATGCCCGTATCAATGGGCGATCGACTATCGACAATTGTGAGTATCCGAACGAAGGATGGTAACCTCAATAAAGGAGAGTTCAATGCCGCCTTGGGACCGTTTATTAATCGCATTTCATTCGAAACTCCGATCAAAAAGGAACGGAGCTCTCTCTTTGTTTCGGCCCGCCGCTCCAACTTTGAATGGTTATATCGCAGATCTTCCGAAAACCTGGATCTGCATTTTCGGGATTTCCAGTTGAAATGGAACTATAAGATCAATCAAAACAATCGTCTGTTTTTCACCAGCATACAAAGTGCTGATGTATTTGAAAATCGCTCTGGCCCTGTAAATGGGCTTCGTTGGGGGAACCTGGCCAGTACGCTGCGCTGGAATCACATCTTTAATTCGCGGTTGTTCCTCAATACCACTTTCTACACGGGTAGCTATTCTTACAACTTACGAGTGAGCCCCAATAATTGGAAATCACAACTCAGCACGGCAAGCTTTAAGGTGGACTTCACGCACTACAGCAAGCGCAATAACACCTCCAATTTCGGAATGGAAGTGCAGAATTTCTTCAATGACCCCGGCAGCCTGACGCTGGACTCTACCATTGCCATTCTACCTGAATTTGGTTCTAACTCTTCTCAAAAAATTGCCTTCTATTATCAGGGCAAGTTCCAATTGGGGAAACGACTACAAGCGAAGGCGGGCTTCCGCCTAATAGGCTGGAAGAATTTCGGCCCCAAAACCTACTATCGTTTTGATGACAACTACATTGTCAGTGACACCATTAATTCCGCTGGTGGAGTATTCAGCTCTTTCGCCAATGCCGATCCGCGCCTTAGCCTGCAGTACCAGCCAGATAGTACGTCCCTGCTGAAGTTGAGCTTTGGCACTTATCATCAGTATTTGCAGCAGATCTCCAATTCAATTTCGCCCTTTACTGCTTTTGAAATTTGGCTGCCGGCCAGTCCGAACATCGACCCACAATTTGCCTCGCAGTGGGCCCTCAGTTATTATAAGCGAATGCCAAAGACCAATCTGGAGCTGACGGCAGCCGCTTACTACAAGCGAATGCGCAACCAGATTGAGTATGCCCCCTACCCTAGTATTTATCTGAATCCTTTGCTGGAAGGAGAATTGCGGTTTGGGGAAGCAGACTCCTACGGAATGGAGTTGACCCTGAAGAAGACTTACGGACGGTTAAACGGCTGGGTAAGCTACACCTACAGTCGGGTCTTTCGGCAGTTTGAGGATATCAACAACGGTGACTCCTATCGAGCTTTTCAGGATCGGCCACACGATTTGTCGATCGTCCTAAACTACCGTTTGAAAGAACGAGTCCACTTCTCTGCCAACTGGATTTCTCAGAGTGGTTCGCCTTTTTCCTCTCCGACTGGTTTTTACAGCTTCAATGGTCAGAACGTCCCTATTTATGGAGAGCGCAACAATGACCGATTACCCGCTTACCATCGCTTGGATGGGGCCTTCCAGTTCATGCTCAACCGGACAAATGAGAGACGGTATAGGCACAGCCTGACCTTTTCCATCTACAATGCCCTTGCACACAAGAACGTATTCACGGTGAAGTTCAACAAAGTCCAACGGCCGGGATTAAATCCGCCCGTTGAAACGGATGTCCTTTCGGATGAGGTTTTCAGCCCAAGCCAGATTGACCTGGTCCGTTTTTTCCCATCCCTCACCTACAAGATCAAAATATAGCACCATGACCAAGAACATCAAATACCAACTTAGCCTACTTGCCTTCCTACTCGTGTTTTGGAGCTGTGAAAAATCAGAGCGATGGGATTTGGCATCCCTTGGTGAACCTCTCATTGTAATCGAAGCCATTTTGACCAACGAGGAAATCGTTCAGGAGATTCATGTATCGCAAAGCTACGCGGGCCTGAATAGTGAACTGCCCCCAGTGGAGAACGCAGTGGTGTTTGTTGAAGCTAACGGGGTGGTATATCCTTTTGCGACCGATGTAACTACACCTGGTCTATACCGAAGTCAGCAACCTTTTGCGGTCGTCAATAACTTAAGCTACAAACTGACGGTTGACTGGGAAGGGAATACCTACGAGGCAGAAAGCGTATTGAGCGCTGTAGCCCCAATGCCGACCATTAGTTTCATCCCCTTCAATAATACCGACAGCCTTAAGTTAGCCAACTTCATTTCCCCCTTTGATACGGATCAGCAAGCCCTGTATGAATTTGAAGTCGATTGGTCGCATTTGACAACGGTAGCTCCTACGCAGGCCAAGCTTTTCCTCTACACTTTTGACGAAGTAAACATCACACAGTTCATCCTCCCGCGCCGAGAAGCAGTCGGTTTTCCAAGGGGGAGCCTGGTCCATGTAACCAAATACGGCCTCAATGACGATTTCGCCGACTACCTCCGTGCCGTAGCCATTGAGACGGATTGGAACAGTAGTTTCTTCTACGGAAATCCGGAAAACCCGCTGACCAATCTCAGTAATGGCGCCTTGGGATTCTTTAGCACTTGTGCGGTACTGCGGGAGACGGTTGTAGCGGAGTAGGTTTGGTAGAAGGTAGAAGGTAGAAGGTAGAAGGTAGAGGGTAGAGGGTAGAGGGTAGATAGTAGAATTACTTGTCGTTAAATGGTAAGGCAAACACAGTAGAGGTTTCTTCAGGGTTTCTGTAGTACATATTCCACTAAAGTCGCGAAGGTCACTACACAGGGAAAACGGATGTAGAAAAAGGCCGATCAAAACTTTTTTCAAAAAAAATCCACATTCGACTAAGGGTAAAATAATTGGCTCGGGTATTAGAGATGTAAAAACGAAACGAAAACATTTCTCAACACCAATCAACCAATTATGAAAAATTATCTGTTGTTTTTTGTCCTGATCTTGAGCGTAGGCTTTATCCAGTCTTGTGAAAAAGATGAAGCGATAGAAGAAGAGAATCAGCAACTCGTAGCTCCTGATGTTCCACCAGCGGACATGTTTGCAATGCCAATTAGATCGGTAACGGAAACAGAGACCGACACTACCATGGCTACTACGAGTGGTTTCACATACTGGAACTGGGCCCACGCAGCACTTAACCTAGTGGGTTGGAATACGGTAATCTACTTGAATATGGCCGTACCGACCGCAGCTTTTGCCAGAGCTTTTAATGAGCAGCCCGTGTACTTAGGTGATTTGACCTTCCAGTGGGCATACCAGTACACTGCACCAGCAGATTTGGGTAGTCACATCTACGATATTAGGCTTACTGGCCAGTACATTAGCGACAATGAAGAGGTCCTGTGGACGATGACGGCTTCACAAGTAGGTGGTTTCACCAACTTCGAATGGTACACGGGTATCACAGCTGCCGACAATAGCATCGGGCACTTTACCCTGAACCGCCATCCAGCAAACCCTGAGCCTTACTTGCGCATGGATTACGCAGCAGGCTTAAGCCCGGAAGACGGCACCTTGCGTTTCACCAATGTGATCCCAACCCACCCGGAAAATGGCCACTATCTCGAATACCGCACTGATTCAGCAGCAGAGTTCAACCGCGCATTTGACCTACAGCGTGATGCCGGTGACTTCCTGGAAATCCGATGGAACGAACCTGCTGGTGATGGCCGTGTACGTCACCCTCAACGTTTCAACGACAACGAATGGCACTGCTGGGATACCGAGCAGCGTGATGTAGAATGCGAATAGATACAGGAATGCTAAAAGCTTTCGGTGAAGTGGCTAACCATTATAGCTCACCAAAGCTTGAAGTGAAACGGAACCCTCACCTTATCCCCAAATAACCAATTGAAGTGACTTAAATTTTGTTTTTGTATATCGTGGTTCCTTGTTAAAAGGATTAGAGAGGGCTGTCTTCTGTTGAGGACGGCCCTTTTTGGTTGCAATTGCCCGCCTAACTTACTGCTCGACAACCATCTACGATAAACACAGGGCCCACACAAAACCTATCGTGATAAGCATTGATGCAGGCCCTGGTTTGAATACCAAAATGATAGACTTACCCGTCTTACTATCGCACGCATCAAAAGGGTGCAAGTGCAATAAGAAGCTACTAATCCGGCCGTCACACTCAAATACCGGCTGGAATTAGTACGCCACGGATATTCAATTTCTTCTTGGTCAAAGTACGGGAGCCACGGGCAGGTAGGCTGTTACAGGGGTAACATTCGCGCTATTTTCTCCACTGGGAACTGTAGAAGAGAATGATTCGATCAATATCTCATGACCATCCGAGACAAAATAGAATCAACATATCCAGTATATTTAAGCGCATTAGTATTAGAGTTTATGTATGCAGATTTCGTAGGAGCCTAAAATATCTTTTCCCGCCACTCTTCGTTGAAGAACCATTTTCCTTAGCTATGGCTAAGCAAAAGAACCTTCGCCTTGATTGTCAAAAAAATCTAATTTGATGCTCTACACAAAATTCACCTACATAAACTCTATTGTATCTACAAAAATGGGTTTATGAACGAGGATATCTGGTATTTTGATGATTTCGACTTCAACAAGATCCTCTGTCCTTACAAGTTAGAAGATCACGTCAAGAAGAAGCCGAATGAGATCTTGCAGAAGAATGAATTTCTATTCATGGAGCAAGACCCTTGCCAGGACATTATTCTTATCGACCGGGGCAAAGTGAAGATTGGCCATTACGACGAGGAGGGCAACGAAACTGTAATTACTTTCTTGGGTAAGGGAGAGATTTTGGGGCAGATGGCCCTCTTGGGACAAACGCAACACCGTGCCTTTGCTCAAGTGATGGAGAATGGCACACAAGTATGCCGTATGAGTGTAGCGAAAGCGCAAGAATTGAAGCGCGACTACGTGCCTTTTGCATTAGAGATCAACAAGCGTATTGGAGAGCACGTCCGCAAATTGGAGCGACGTATTGAACTACTCACCTTCAAGAATGTCAAAACCCGAATGTTGGAGTTCCTTCACGATTTGGGTCAGGACTATGGCAGATCTCGAGATGGAGGCATTTGGATCACCCACAACCTCACCCAAAGTGATATCGGAGACTTACTAGGTGCTTCGAGAAAATCCGCCTCTCTGTGCCTCAATGAATTAGAAGAGGACAACCTCATTGAATTTGACCGTCGGCATATATTCCTAAAGGATCCCGAGCGCTTGAAAAAGATGATCACTGATCAAAAGCGGACCTAGAGACGGGAAAATAATTAATGAAACAGTTAT
>CAJXOS010000206.1 GCA_913057725.1 uncultured Lewinella sp. | reverse complement strand
TCCGTCAAATAGAAGGGGTATACAAAATTGAATCGCGAGTTCGTCGCCCGTACTCGGTAGGAGATCGTGATAATGATTACTCCTTCCGTCACGCGGTCCGTATCCAGTACGATATCTTCTACTTCGATACGCGGCTCGAAATAGAGGATAGCGGTGTTTATTCGATCAAAAATGAGGGTCTGCAGTCCTGTGTCAATGGGTTCGAAAAGCAGGTCCTCCATATTGCTGCCGTACTCCGGCAACATCACTCGTTCTCCGAGCGCGGTAGATAACAGAATCTCGAGGCTCCGGTCAATATCTTCCTGCCCGGTAGTCATCTGCACGCCGCGCGAGGCTTTGCGAAACGAAGGCGGAAAGCTCCATCCTGTACCGAGAAAATTTGTTGCTGGTTTACGATCTTCCATCACTACTTTTTTAAGTATTTACCCACCAATCATTACCGTTGGAAACCCGGCCACAATAGTGCCGCCATGAGCAGTACTATCGCCCATTCGGGCAGCAGGCATTCCACCAATCAGAACAGTACCACTACCAGCGGCAATCGCATCAGGAGGCCCTACACAAAGGGCCTGATCCCCTACCCTAGCTGCTGGCATTCCGCCAATCAACACCGTAGGTTCACCTGCTGGCAATATTGGCCCACCCACGTGAGGAGTAGGTCCGTTTGAAGCCGGACAAACATGCATATCATTGACACGAGCAGCTGGTGGCATGGATTCTGATTTTAGGTTATTAATTGATTTGTACTAAGCCTCCCTTGAGGGTGAGTGTACCGCTAGCGGAAAACTCTCCGGTGCTTTGGGCACTCACGGTTGCCGCAAGCCCTTCCATCTCGAGGTTGCCGGTGGCTTTCAATACTATATCTTTCATACTCTCTAGTGTGATTCCATTACTATCGAGCACAATTTTATTTCCGTGTTGATCTTCCATACTGATGGATTGGTCCTCGCCAGAGATCGACACCTTGTTGCCGTCTGGCGTTTCCATCAGGATGTTGTTGTGTTCATCGTTGAACAACCACTTCATTCCACTACGGGAGACGAAGCCTTTCTCGTGGTTATCTTCCGTTGCCTCTAATGGGGCAGGTCGGGTACTGCTGTGCAGCATTCCCAGGATGATTGGGTCGCGGGGGTCATCATTGATGAATCCAACCAATACTTCGTCATCAATTTCGGGGCGGAAGAAACTACCGCGTTCATTACCTGCATCCAGGGCAGATACACGTGCCCAGGTCCCTTCATCCTCTGTATCGATCATGGGCAGGCGTACTTGCACGCGATGCTCACCCAGCGGGTCTTCATGAATTTGAGTGACAACGCCGATTTGGAGTCCGCTTACGGGCGGGATGATTCCTGCAGCCCGCGGCTGTGTCACTTGGAAACGCTCCATAAACCAGCGATCATCCAAGCCAAACTCCGCGGCCGTCACCCAATTGCCATTGTTGATTTCATGCCGTACTGCCGATACGTACACCTGGCCATTGAATCGGTCACCAACGCCTTGCAGTTCTACCAATTGCCCCACTTCCAGGCTGGCAATACCTTGAAACTGTGCGCTTCCTCTAATTCTTGCCAGGCGGCTTTTCTGTAAGCGGGCCTTGGACCAGTCTTGTAGTTCCTCTTCTGAGCGGTTGCCACCATGTAGTTGCAATAAGGGTTCTACATTGTGTACATCTGCTAGGTCATCGGCAGTGAGGTTCCCTGCATTTGGAGCAGTAAAGGTGCTTTCTTCTGCCTCCAGTCTTTCACTATTCGGCATGCTCCAAGCCTGCGAATTGATCGTCTTGAACTGGTTACGAGCATCCATTTGCAGATCCAAACTCAAGAGGTTTCCACCGTAACTCAAGCTTAATGCACTTGGCTGCGTTAGGCTGGGCGACTTAATACTAAGCGTACCATCATTAGTCAGGCAAATCTTACCCAGCGCATCGGCACGGGTCAATACGAAATCCCAATCGGTACAGTTGTATTGGATGATCTCCTGCTTGGTCTCTGTGGTCGCTTCCACATCACCGGTCAATCCGCTGCTGCGGATAATATCTTCTAGCGCGTCACTTTCCGTCGTTTCCTTGAAATAGCGATTGCGTGGACTCAGTGTCATCTTAAAGGTGGGGTCTTTACAAACCACTTCTAAAATGGACCGTTGGTCACGGACACGCACAGCATGGCTGACTGCGATGCCGCTAAATATCTTATCCTCAGTTGCCTGATATCCAGCTCTGATTTCAATCTCCTTCCCCGGCACGAAGTAATCGGCGCTACTGGCCGCAAAGGTCTGCGACGCTGCATCTCCATCACGGATAATGAGCGTAGCCGATGCAATCCGGTTAACTGCCTTGTGCACCACAATCGACAAGACCTGGTACTCCCGTGGTACGGCATCGCCGCCCGATAGCACCGTGAAGGTGGCTACGCTCGGGGCAACAGGAGTGGGTATGATGCGGTCACTTGGCATAATTACTTGGCTTAGACTTTAGCAAAAGGTGGAAAAAACAGTTCCGTTCCTACCGGAATTTGGCGGTAGGAAGCCAGGTTATTCAGTCTGGCAATCTGCGTCACGTAGTCGGGGCTACCGTATATCTCTTCACAGAGGTTGGGTAGGGTATCTCCCGCTTTCAGGATTCGCTTATGGGTTAGGTCAGGTGAAAGCAAATTGGCCTTCGCCAAACGCAATACATCATCAAAGCTTCCTTTGAAAGTGACCGTAGCCATCGCTCGAATCGGCGTACCATCCGGCTTGAAGAGCTTGTACTGGATTTGTAAACCCGTGATCCGTCCCTTGAAAATCATCTTTCCCCAGATGATCATGAAGTGGCGCGGCTCGTGGGTTTCATCCTCGATATCCAGCAGAAATTTGCGGAACTGGTCCATCTCAGCGTAGATATCCGGACGAGGTTTATCATCCAGAATACCGGTATTATCAAACCATAAGTCACAGGAAAACTCCTCAGGATCATGGCGGGTATACTTGGCAGTCGTGCCATCGTTACCCTGTGCGGTATCCGTATTGTATTCAATCTTGTAATCCATGGCGTAGGATTCCGGATTGACCAATACGGGCCAGGAGGCTGGAGAGGCTGGCTTGCTGTAGGCATTATCCTTGAAAGCCAGGATCTTCATTTTTTCCAACTTGCCTAAATCCATGTTCGGTTCTTTTTGATTTACGCCGGGATAAATCCCGGATGTACCAAGTAGTGTCGTTAGCGCTCTTGCTGTTCGTCAATAACCCGGAGCGTTTGCTCGATACATTCGGCCACTAGAGCATCCTTCTTTTCGCGACTGCTGTTGCTGTCTCGTTCAGTGCTCGTGTTGCTGGTAGTATTGTTCTGGTTCTGCTCGTTCACATTGATGCGAATCTGCAGTTCTCGAATTTCAATAGGCATGCTTACATGAGTTTGTAGTAGCGATAACTCAACTCGAGGGTTTCGATCACTACACTGTTATCCTCTGCATTGAAATCGCTCACTGACCATCGTTTAGGCCAGGCACGTACTACGCTCCAGGTCTTCAATGGCTCATGATTCTCGTTGAGCAAGAGGATTTGCATATCTGTTGGCTCAAAGCTGCGATTCTCAAAAGCATCTATGCACCATTGCACCACTGTGGAATCAACCAACATACCGCGTTTAAGTACGAGGTTGCTGTAGCTGGTCCGCACAGGAATTTCGTGCACGAAACGGTTCTCGCCGCCTTCATTGATGGTTTCGGTTTCATACTCTACGCTGAGTCCCGAGACGCTCTGGAAGCGGGTGTCGTTTTCGTCATCACTGATTCCAAATCGGACGGCAAAATGAAACCCAACAGGTGGATAATAGGCCATAGTAAATCAATGTTTTTTCGGATACCAATCCTCTTAGCTACACTTATTATTTCCTTTACAGACCGTAGATGGTATAGGGTATAAAGTATAAGGACCTCCTAATCTTTCTACTTCCTACCAACTACCTTCTACCACATAGAAAAGCGTAGATCAGTGAGAATTTCGCTATGCGTATTCCTTTTACTAGTTCACTAAGCTGAGTCCCTCATGTGCGATCTCAATGCTCTCGATGGCTACTTCGTTGCCATCCGCCTTCAGTTCGCTAGCTTGATACTTCACGGCAAAGCAATTGGCCAAACGCCAAACCATAGTCGGCTCGTTGTTTTCGTTCAATAGCTTGACGATGACGTCGCGGCGTTCTACGGTATTCATCTGTACCGTATCGAACCAGGTGTAGAAGCTGACATCGCCTTCATAGGTACCACGCTTGAGTGTGACATTAGCTAGTGCCTCCATACCGGGCATTTTAAGCTTGCTGTATGCTCTACTAGAACCTTCGCGGTATTCGATCACCTCAACGGAGCGCTCCAGTCCGGTCACCTCTGTGAAACCGAGGCGAGCTTCGCCCCATTCGACAAGGAAACTAAATTTGGGAAGTGGGTAATTAGCCATAATGGTTTAGGTATTAAAAATTAGAAGTAGGAAGTGGGAAATTGGAAGTGGGAAATCGGAAGCGGGAAATTGGGAGGTTATCCTTCTATTTTCCGACTTCGTCACTCGCCCTTCCGCCTTCATTATGATTGTGCCATCATCTGCTCAAAGCGGAGGATGATAAACTCTGCCGGGCGTACTGGAGCCAGCGCAATCTGTACGATCATTCGACCATTCAGGATATCGTCAGCAGTCATGGTCTTACCAAGACCAACGGCAACCTGAAACGCTTGCTCTTGCTTGGCACCTTGTAGTGCACCGTCGCGCCATTGAAGCGTCAAGAAATTCTCGATCATGGCTTGTACTCGCACCCAAGTGTTGGCATCATTAGGTTCGAAAACAAACTGCTCCGTAGCCTTCTTGATCGACTCCTCCACCATATTGAAGAAGCGACGAACGCTAACGTAGCGCCATTCGTTGTCGTTGCCCGCCAAAGTCCGAGCACCAAAAATGAGCGTCCCTTTACCCGTGAAACTGCGAATCGCATTCACGGACTTACCGGTAGAAGGATCAATATTGAGGTTAGCCAAAGTCGACTGCACGTATGCACGAGAAGGACCGGCCACATTGTTTAGACTCACATTGGCGGGAGCCTTCCAAACACCGCGGGTACGATCTACGGTAGCGTAAACACCTACCACGGCACCACTTGGCGGCATATCGATAGGCACACCATTGATACCGTTGACAATAGCACGGTAAAGTGGGAATACAGAACGAAGATTCTCCTCTGCATTGGCCACTGCACTGCCTCCAACAAAAGAGAGATAGGTGCTCAAGTCAGCAGCCAGTGTTTCCGCCGCTGCGTCAATAGCAGCTTGGGTACTTCCACTGGTGAGTGCCTCATAGGCAACAATAGCAGCTTGCAGATCCGTCAATGCCGTGGTATAGTCAGCAGGTAGTGCAGGAATGGTACCAGGCACTAGAGAATTGACATCTGTGTCCGTATCCGTGATTGCTGTTGACAAATCATCCGTCATATTAGCGGTATCCAGATCAGCGATCTGGAGAAGTGCGGCGTACTCTGTGTTAATGGCCGTCCGGTTAGCTGCTATATCAGAGTGACCATCGATCGCTAGAATAGCATCATGGTTCGTCAGTACATTGGCAATATCCGTATCGGTATTCAGCGTAGCAAGATCTGTTGCTGCTGCACCACCACGAACGTAGATACTACCATTGAGCTGTGCATAACCAATATTCTTTGGTAGCAAGGCTTGGATCCAAGGGGTATAAGCAGCTCCGTACTTGAGGTTGTTGATACCAATCTCATCGCGGAAATTGGTGATATCGTCCAATGTATTCGGATTATCGTTGCGTAAATCGCAGACGGTAACCCGATCCTGAAGATTAGCGCACTGTAACAAAGCGGCCTTCTGAACATTACCTAGATCTGTATCGCTCATGAGCACTGCATCTGGGAACACCAGAATAGTAGGCTCATCTACTCGGCTAATCATCTCCAGGCCAGCCGCCGGATCGGTATAATGTGTAAGATCCACAAAAGGCGCAGAGGTAGCATAAGCACCAACCGAAACGATATAGCAATCGCCACCGCCATTGTTATAAAACATCTGCACGGCATGATGCATATAATAGTCCGTGGTTATATCTGCTCCCAGGAAGTTGTCATTTGCATCTAGTCGCACCTCCGTCACATTCAGCGTAGGCGCGGAACCAAAGCGAGTTTCAAACTCCGTAAAAGACGAAATACGGACAGGTGTATTACGGGGGGAAAGATCATTCCCCAATGCATCTACCGCTCTTTCGGTATAACCAATAAAGGCAGGTATGGCCGTTTCTACCTGAGCTACTGAAGGCGGAAACTTGGGAATCTCCTCCACATAGACACCAGGTATGGCATAGTTACTAGGCATAGTCAACAGGATTTATTGGATCTACAGCCGGCAACACCGACCGATATAGGGTTAAAAGTGTATTTGATTAAGATTCTGGCATCTTCTGCTCAAAGCGCAGGATGATAAATTCTGCAGGACGTACCGGTGCCATAGCAATCTGCACGATCATGCGCCCGTTGAGGATATCGTCCGCTGTCATGGTTTTGCCCAAGCCCACTGCTACTTGGAAAGCATGCTCCTGCTTAGCACCTTGTAGTGCTCCGGCACGCCATTGTAGCGTCAGGAAGTTTTCGATCATAGCCTGTACACGCACCCATGTGTTTGCGTCGTTGGGCTCGAAGACGAACTGCTCTGTGGCTTTCTTCACCGATTCTTCCACCATATTGTAGAAGCGGCGTACGCTGATATAGCGCCACTCATTATCGTTACCAGCCAGGGTACGTGCACCAAAGACGAGTACACCCTTGCCAGTAAAGCGGCGGATAGCATTGATTGACTTACCAGCAACAGGATCAATATTCAGGTTTGCTAGCTGCCCTTGAGTGAAACTTGTAGCAGGTTCATCTACTAGATTTAGGCTAACATTAGCTGGAGCTTTCCAAACACCGCGGGTACGATCTACGGTAGCATAAACGCCAGCGATAGCGCCACTTGGCGGCATAGGAATAGTGAGGGCATTGATACCGGCCACAACAGCCTTATAAAGCCCAAAATTATTTAGAAGGTCCACCTCACGATCGGCCAATTGAGCTTCTGTTTCAGTACCGAGGTTGGTGCGGTAGGCACCAATCTGAGTAACTGTATCACTATCAGTAGTGAGAGCTTCCAATTGTTGACCAGCGACACCTGCTCGGTTAAAGATCCCACCACTTAGCTCGCGGAAGGTTACGTTTTTAGCAAAGGTCGCATTGAACCAAGGTGTGTAGGCTGCACCGTACTTCAGGTTGTTGATTCCGATTTCATTACGGAAAGTAGCGCCAAGCGGATCTGCCGACAAAGTATCACAGATGGTCACCCGATCACCCAATTCTGCACAAAGCTGAAGTGCTCTTACCTGCAATGAATTAGAGATACCAGCATCCGCATTGCCCGCTGCATCCGGGAAGCAGATAATCGTTGGCTCATCCACTAGTTCAATGGCGTTAATTCCACTCAATATCTCTCCCGAGTTATAGCCACCACTGTAATCACCTGATGCACCGACAGAAACGATATAGCAATCGCCGCCACCGTTCGCATAGAACATTTCCAACGCATGATGCATATAGAAACTGGTACTGATGGTTGCGCCCAGGAAGTTATTATCGGCATCCAAGCGCACCTCGGTAACGGTAAGGCGCGGAGCATTACCAAAGCGAGTTTCGTACTCGGTTAAAGACGAGATCCGAACTGGCGTATCCTGTGCCAGGGTACCTCCGTTGGCATCTAAACGGAATTCGGTGTATCCGATAAAGACCGGAATCGCTGTTTCAACTTGGGCTACAGCAGGTGGAAACTTAGAAACTTCCTCTACATACACGCCGGGTATAGAATAATTCGTGGGCATATATCAGGTATTTAGTGGGTTTATTTTATTGTACTGAGTACATGGTACTTGGTACTTGGTATTTTTTAGTTATCGGTTATCGCTCTGAGATTTATGGTGGTGTCGTGAGCCGGATATCGTATTCGGCATCAGGCCAACCAGAGGTGAATAAATCCACCACGCCGACCAGGGCTGGTTGGTTTTCCAGGCCTAGATAGAAGGTTTCGGTATTGATATTTCCGCCCTCAAAGCGGTAGACGCCTTCGCGTAAAGAGCGACAGTCTAGTTCGTACTCCTCTTGATCGGGCACAGCTGGCAGGGTAAAAGTGAGAACTGGTGTTACAGCGCTGCTGAGTTCGTCGAAAACATTGATGGTTGTAGCCGTACCAAATACTTGTTGAGGTAGGCGTACCACCCGGCCTCGCCGAGCCAAATGGTGCACTGCGCGCAAGGCATCATTGCCACCATCCGTAAGGAGCGTTCGTGCGGCAGGTACTCTGCCGAAATTCGTTAGGTGGAAGATATTCTCCTGAATATTATTCACACCTGTAAGCGTATAGGATTGCCAACTGGGATCGACCAGACTCACCGCAAAACTGAGTCGGAAAGCAGGATCAGCCTCCGCATAACCAGCTTTACTCGCCACCAGGGCACCGGTAGAACTAGCTTTAAAGATGAGTCCACGCTTACTTAACTCTTCTTGAGAAGTTGGCGTAAGTTGTATATTGAGAATATTCCGAAGATCGTAGCGAATGATTCGATCTTGCACGGCTGCTGCACTTCCGCTAGGTGGCAGCACGAGGGTTTCGGCACCGCGGAGCAGCCAATGGTATTGCCAGAAGTTGAGGCGAATGACACGTTGATATTGAATGACGAAACCCATGTTAGTGCAGTTGTTCGTTAACGATGATGGTTTCGATTTCCGGTGCTGGCGTCGGCTCGTCTGGCAAGTACTCGATTTCTTGAATCTGGAACTTGTACATCACACTAGGCAGCATTTTGCCGCCGAGTACACCCCACAGATGGTTCAACTGTTCTAGCGAAGGCGAGAGCATGCTCACGTTGAAATGGAAGGTGTCAATGTTGACATCATTAGGAACACTAGCATTGACTTCGTTGAATACACGCTGATGTTGGAAGAAACCGATGATACGCGACAGGTACGTCAGCGCTGTTTCATAGTTGTGCGTGTTGACGGTGAATAACACATGCAGGTTCAAAAAGATGGGAGGATTGACATATTCTAGTTGGCCACTGACGGGATTCCGCCTATGCGCGGGCCTATTCTTCATGGCGTACTCCTCTTCCGTCTTTACAAGGGTAAGAATGATGGTGTTATCCACGGAGCGCGGATCGGTAGAAGCCACATCCCAGAAGGCGATGTTATCGAGCGATACTGCATCATCAGCATTGGTCTCGATCGCATCCAGGCCTTGCTCCAGTGTTAGGCGTAAGATGGCTAGGGTATCCGCAATTGTATCCCGAACGGTGGGCATAGGGTTATAGGGTATGGGTTATGAAGTCGGCATTACGGTAGGCTGAAAGCCCCGTTACACGGTTTCCATTCGTAGTGGCAAATTCGTCCTTTCTCAGTAACGAAACCTCCGGGAAATCCCGGAAATCAAAAAATGGTGGTTTTCCTGGAGAAAACGTCAGGCACACCAGCCCAGCCGGATCGCTTCTCGCACGACCCCAGCTGTATTGCGTACCCCCAACTTGTGGATGATATTAAGTCGGTGGGTCTCGGCGGTGCATTGGCTGATGAAGAGCTTTACCGCGATCTCCTTGGTGGTGTATTCCTCGACAATGAGCTGTAACACCTCTTTTTCTCGGCGCGTCAACTTGAGTTCAGCGGGTTTGACCCCAATAGCATATTGGGTCCATTCCTCACTTAGTTGAGGGTCGATAAAGGGCTTATTGCGCTCTATCTGCTGAAGCGCTCGCAGCAGATACTCAGGCGGTAGACTGGGAAGAGCATAGCCACGGATACCCGCTTTGAAGAAGGTCTTGATCCGCTTCTGATCTCTTTCCTTACCGACGAGCAAAAGCTTTGATTGCGGGAAGCTTTTCAGGAATCGTTGAATAATGGATTGACAAGCACCGCCCTGTTTACCCAGTTGTAGGATAACAATGGCAGGAGTCTGCCGTAAACGGTCGTTTGCCGGATTGTCTTTTTGTAGTGAACGTCGTTTGACGTCATAGCCGTTATTGGCAAGCACGCTTTCCAGGCCGAGCAATAATAGTGGTGTGTCGCCCCAGAGAAAAACAGGTTTAGGCATACGTTTTTGGGTTTTTTATGGCTTCCGAGCGTATCGAGAAACGCTTGAAAAAGGTGTTTTTGTTGGTCCTTATTCCCCAACACGCTCTTCTTAATACAGACTACTCCACAATCGTTACGACAATTGCGGATTTAATAACACGGGATACGCTTCCAGCTGACCTCCAACATAGCGGAGACAGTAACAAAGGGAAATCTAACAGAGATTGGATTAAAACAAACAATCAGCAGACCGAAGGAGGGAGATGATCATTTTGATTGCTGCAAAACGTGGGTCAGTTTATGTTCCCGAAATTACAAAAAATCATGATATGGCGCCAGTTGATTTTTTAATCAATTTTGTGTTTTATTGTAATTTTATTCAATTTTTTGTATATTTATCTTTACTTGGCAGATTAGGGCTAATCTTAGCTAGGTAATCAGAGTATTTAAACTTCACCTCAGATTCTTTGCGAATCCTAGCCCGGTGAAGCGTTCGGAGGTTTAATAGTTAACACATTGCGTGCTTAGTGAGAGCTGCTACTCTGACTAAGACTAGAGAAGTGTGTCCAGGCCGAAGCAACGGCTTGGA
>CAJXOS010000205.1 GCA_913057725.1 uncultured Lewinella sp. | reverse complement strand
TGCAACAACTTTGCCCGCCTAGCTAAAAACTTTAGACAACTTCAAAACTAGATTTAACAGTTGGCTTGGAAAATATTAGTACTTTTATCATGTCTTTATCCCCCGATTTCACTTACCCAGGTCCGTTCACTACAACTTTCATCTGATAACTGGTTAGTTATCAGATGGCTAATAAATTGCAAATTATTTATCTCACTTAACTTTCATACCCATATGAAGACAGCTATCAATTTGCGGCTCCTAGGATTGCTCGCATGCTGCCTGATTGGACAGATGATGTTCGCACAATCACCAACGGTGACTGATGTCGACGTAACAGCGAGCGAAGCTCGTTTTGAGGTTAACAACCCGAACTCTATTTACGCTTACGAAGTAGTAATTTCAGGGCCAGACGGCTATCGCACTACCTTCAGAGTTGAAGACGCTAACTCTATTCATCTTACTCCAAAGCGTGCTAACGGCACCAACTTTGAAGATGGTAGATATAGCATGAGCGTAACTCCTGTTTTCGAATTGGCTCAAGAGCATAAGGATGCACTACAGTCATTCCGTCAATCAGGTGACCAAGCTGCCATCAATCGCTATATGATCGATAACAGTTTGCCTACAAGCCTTGATGTATTCACATACAATTTCGCTGTTCGTGAAGGTCACTTTGTGGCTCCGAATCGCCATGAAGAGGACATGGCTCCTCCTACGATGATGGGTCGCCGTACAGACTTCCGCGCTTCTGATCAGATCTATGCGTCTATCAATTATTTTGAGGTAGATGTAAATCCACAAGCTATGGATTATTCACTATCTGCTGAAGACGATCAAGTTTTCATTGACGACGTGATTGTTGATGGAAGTCTTTGTGTAGGTCAAGATTGTGTAAATGGTGAGAACTTCGGCTTCGATACTCAGCGTTTGAAGGAGAATAATCTTCGTATCCACTTTAACGACACCAGTGCTTCTGCAAGTTTCCCTAGCAATGACTGGCGTCTTGTAGCGAACGACTCTACCAACGGTGGTGATAATTACTTCTCTATTGAGGATTCTACTGCTGGTACTACACCTTTCCGCGTTGAAGCCGGAGCTGGCAACAATGCACTACATGTAGATGCATCGGGTGGTAACGTCGGTATGGGTACCAATACACCTGCAGTAGAATTGCAAGTAACAGACGGTGACTCTCCTACCCTTCGTCTGGAGCAAAATGGCTCAAACGGTTGGACTCCACAATCTTGGGATGTAGCAGGTAACGAAACCAACTTCTTTGTACGTGACGTCACTAATGGCTCTAAGTTGCCATTCAAGATTAAACCTGGTGCACCAGACAACGCAATCTACGTTGCTGCCAATGGTAATATCGGTTTAGGAACCTCCAATCCTGGTTCACGTTTACAACTAGAATCAGGTGACCTGTATGTTAAGTCCGGAAACTTGAACATGGATGCTGGTAATTTGACGATGACTGGCGACATTCTTGTTACTGGTCGCGTTGATGTTACGGGAGATGCTAGATATCGCTTATCTAATAAGGCCAATTTCATTGGTACAGATGGTACTACCAACATCCTACAAATTAATGGCAGCACTAACCGCGTAGGTATTGGTAAGGTCAACCCTGATCACCTTTTGGAATTAGGTACAGACGATGCAGTAAAGCCTAACGGTGGTTCTTGGTCAGCGCCTTCAGATCGTCGCTTGAAGACGAATATTCGTGATTACAATGACGGTTTGGCACAGGTAATGGCCATTCGTCCTGTTCGCTATCACTACAATGGTAAGCTGGACATGCCTACCGACAAGGAATTCATTGGCTTGATTGCTCAAGAAATCCGCGAAGTAGCTCCTTATACTGTTCGTTCTATCGATAAAGGTGAAAGCGAAGAGGAAGGATATCTATTTGTAGATGGTACGCCGTTGACTTACATGTTGATTAATGCTGTACAAGAGCAGCAAGAGATCATCAATACACAAGAAAACCGTATCGAGCAGCTTGAGGCTCAGTTGGATGAAGTGGCTCAGTTACGCCAAGAGGTTGCGGCTCTAGCTAAACTACTAGAGGCTAATGCTACTTCAAAGGCTAGTGAAGATCAAAGCAACGTCAGCCGTGATCGTAAGTAGTGTCACACCCAATGTTTAATTCAAAAGCAATCGAATAATGAAAAACTTAAAATATCTCTTGCTTCTGGCTGGTTTGTGCACTATGCAAATCGGTTGGAGCCAAGCGGAACTAAATAACGGGCGTAGCGTCACTGCTAAGCCTGCACAGGTATCTGAAAAAGCAGATACTCCTACTCCTACACCAAGTACAGAAGAGTTTACCGGAAGTGATTTCGATATTCCTGGTCAGTGGAATCAAGACAAAGTTGTAGAAGACAATGTCTTCCCTGCGGATCTTGAAATCCTGAGAGAAGAATTACTTACTTCTTCTTCTCCTCGCCAGGTAATCGAGCGTGTAAACGCTATGAGTGAAAAAGTAGAGGCCTTGCTAGTAGCTAACGAAGAGCTTCGTCGCGAGAACGAGGTAATTCGCAAGAGCTTAATGGCTTGCTGCAATAACAGCAGCAACCTAGAAGCAGAGGATGCGTACCTACTCCAAAATGCTCCTAATCCAGTAGTAGACCAGTCTCAAATCCGTTACTTTGTACCGGAAAACATGGCTGATGCTCGCGTTGAAATCGCAGACCTCAAAGGTATTGTTTTGCAAACCTATGAGTTGGAGCAATTCGGCCTTAATAAGGTGAACGTTGATACGCAGAGCCTTGGTACAGGAAACTACATCTACACATTGTATGTAGATGGTAAGATTGTAGACTCACGCGTTATGATCGTGACAAAATAAAACTAAGTTCCCTTAGTTATTTAAATGCAGTAGTTCTTAGAGGGCTACTGCATTTTTTTATGCCAGCTTATCGATGGTAGCGTTATTAAAGATATCTAGTGTAACATCACGAACCTGGAGGAAGACGGCACGTATCGCGCAGTTTTCTTCTTGCTTACATTCATCACAAGGTGTGTAGTAGTTTAGAGACACACACGGCATCAATGCTATCGGACCATCCATAATACGCATGATCTCGGTGAAGGAAATTTCAGAAGGGTCCTTCAACAACCGATAGCCACCATACCTCCCCCGCTTACTCAATAGAATTCGGTGATTGCAAAGCTCCCTCAGTATACTCTCTAGGAATTTCTGAGGTATATTTTCATTCTTGGCGATCTCTGAAGCAAAGATAGAGCGGTCATCAGCCTCATTGCGAGCGATGTAGAGGATTGCCTTAATGGCGTATTTACATTTCTTTGAAACCATAAACAATTCGGTGCTGTAAACAAAGATAAAATTTTTAGAAGATTCTTTTTTTGTCTTAATTCCTACTAATTCTATAGAATTTATAATATTTATTGACTTTAACTAAAAAATGCACTTATATTGCCAACCGAAAACAATCTAAAAACTGGCAGATCACGATGATCTCACCCGATCAAGTGGCTCCCTAGCGATCCTAAAGAGCATGAAAAGCTTCAGAACTGAGTTAGAAGACCCAATTGTAGAAAAGGATATTCTAGAGCTCGAACGCAAGATTCACGAGTTCCAAAACGGTCAAGTGGACGAAGAGCGTTTCCGCAGTCTGCGTCTAGCGCGTGGTGTATATGGGCAACGACAGGAAGGCGTACAAATGGTGCGCATCAAAATTCCCTTCGGAAAACTCACCACTCGCCAGCTCCGCCGGATTGCTGACATCTCAGATGAATATGCGACGGGGAATCTTCATATCACCACTCGACAAGATATCCAAGTCCACTATGTAAGCTTGGATAGAACCCCTGAGTTATGGGCTGAACTTGAGCGAGATAAGATCACATTGCGTGAAGCTTGTGGTAATACTGTCCGCAACATTACCGGCTCACCTAAGGCAGGAATTGACCCTGCAGAGCCTTTCGACATCAGTCCTTATGCGGATGCCGTATTTCGTTACTTCCTGCGTAACCCCATTTGCCAAGACATGGGACGGAAATTCAAGATTTCCTTTTCTTCTTCCTCGGCAGACGACAGTTATTCCTTCGTGCATGATCTGGGTTTCATCCCAGTAATTAAGGATGGAGTAAGAGGATTTAAAGTGATGCTTGGAGGAGGGATCGGTAGTCAACCTCACCATGCTGAACTTGCCTCCGAATTCCTTCCAACCGATGAGATCATTCCATTCACAGAAAGTGTTCTTCGGGTGTTCGATCAATATGGAGAGCGAGCGCGTCGGCACAAGGCCAGAATGAAATACCTCCTGCAGGATGTAGGATTTGATGGTTTTAAAGAACTCATCGAAGAACAACGTCAGAGCTTACCGTACCAGCAATACGCTATTTCTACTGCAGATGTAGCCAATGTACTGCCAACGCCAAAGCTGGATTTAATCCCGGCGCCAAAAGATGAGGCTTACCAAATTTGGAGAGCAACCAACGTACTTGCTCAAAAGCAAGACGGTTACTTTGCCGTGGGGATCAAGTTGACCAATGGGGATATTGGTAGCGATAAGGCTCGACTCCTGGCCGATATCATTGACCAGTGGGCTAGCGATGACTTGCGTTTGAGCATCCAGCAAAATATTTTACTACGGAATGTGCCAGAAGCACATTTACCGGCACTCTATGCTGCACTTGACAAACTAGAGCTTGCTGCTCCCGGCTATGAATCTCCGCTAGATATCGTGGCCTGCCCTGGCACCGATACTTGTAATCTTGGAATTGCAAGCAGTATGGGGCTAGCCAAAGAGCTTGAACGTGTTTTGCAGTTAGAATTCCCCGAATTAGCTCATGACAAGGAGCTGATCATCAAGATTAGTGGCTGTATGAATGCCTGCGGGCAGCACACCTTAGCGAGTATCGGATTTCAAGGTATGACGGTGAAAGCAGGAAAACTTATTGCGCCTGCATCACAACTGCTGCTAGGTGGAGCAACACTAGGGAATGGGCAAGGACGTTTTGCCGATAAGGTCCTTAAGATGCCAGCCCGGCGCAGCCCAGAAGCACTACGTCGACTGCTTGACGACTACCAAGACAACCGTAATGGGAGTGAGGCTTTCCATGAATACTATGATCGGCGAGAAAAGGACTATTTCTATCAAATGTTGAAAGACTTGTCCGCTACCGATAATCTTGTTGAAGCAGACTTCACAGATTGGGGCAATGAAGAAAAATACATACGTGCCATTGGTATTGGAGAGTGTGCAGGTGTTACTGTCGACTTAGTTGCTACATTACTCCTGGAAGCCAAAGAGAAGCTAGAGAATGCAGAGCAGGCTATTGCTGGCGGTCGTTTTGCTGATGGCATTTATTGGACCTATACAGCGATGCTCTATGCAGCCAAAGGCTTACTAACCCCCACAGATACCAAGCTAAATACTCAACAGGCAATTATCCGCGGATTCGACCAGCATTTCAGCAATGAATTTGATCTGGGAGAGACCTTTAGCAGTATTATCAAACAGATGAAGCAAGAGGCTCCTACAGCTACATTCGCCCAGCAGTACTACCAAAATGGTCAACTCACAGTGGCAAAGATCGAACAGATTCGTACCAATCAATTGGAACCACAGATCTAATAATCCTTGAAAGAATCCGCATGAAACCGTTCAATCAAAAAGCCAAGATTACGCTAGTAGGTGCAGGTCCGGGCGATCCAGAACTTCTAACTCTGAAGGGGCTTCGCGCCCTTCAAACTGCAGATGTAATCCTGTACGATAGCCTTGCTAATCCTGCCCTATTGGAGCATAATCAGCACGCAAAAAAAGTCTTCGTTGGGAAGCGTAAAGGTTGGCAACGATATAGTCAGGCCGAGATCAATAGTCTCTTGTTAGACTTTGCTCGATTTAATTATCACGTTGTTCGTCTGAAAGGTGGTGACCCCATGGTATTCGGCCGTGCTATGGAAGAAATTGAGACCGCACGTGAGCATGGCATTGAAGTGGAGGTGGTTCCAGGTATTTCATCTTATTCTGGGATGGCAGCCTATCATCAACTTCCCATCACTCAACGAGGCATTAGTCGTAGTTTCTGGGTGATGACCGGCACAAACAAAGATGGCAGACTAAGCAACGATATCGCTATCGCTGCGGCTTCTAGTGCCACAGTAATTATTCTGATGGGAATGAGCAAGCTCCCAGAGATTGTCGAGCTGTTTACTCAGCATAAGTCAAATGATTATCCCGTTAGTATTGTACAAAATGCTACTCGACCAGATGCCCGGGTTCTTACTGGACAACTTGATAACATCATGGCGTTAAATGCTATTGCTCAATTGGGTAGTCCCGGATTGCTAGTTTTCGGAGCTGCGGCCAATAAATTAGACGCTGTGACTGCTCACCTTACCGCTCAAAATGTTCTAGCCTAGTGAATACGCTATATCCAATATTTCTAAAGACAGAGCAGCTCAACTTCCTCATCGTTGGAGGAGGGAATGTAGCTTACGAGAAGTTGTTTTTCATCCTGAAATCAAGTCCGGGAACGAAGGCAACAGTTGTTGCGCCGATGATTCGGCCAGAAGTACGAGAACTTGCGAAAAAGCATGCGGTGGAACTCATTGATGATATCTACAATCCTTCCTATTTGGATGGTAGACATATTGTCATTGCAACCACTGATCAGCCAGAGGTTAATCATCAAGTCTATCTGGACGCTCGAGAACGCTCGCTCCTGGTGAACGTCGCGGACACACCAGCGTTATGTGACTTGTATCTAGGAGGTATCGTCACTAAAGGAAACTTGAAGATTGCTATCTCGACTAATGGTAAGTCCCCTACCCTAGCGAAAAGGCTACGGCAACTCTTTGAGCGCATATTCCCGGACGACATTGATCAACTATTAGCTAATCTTCATCGTTACCGAAGTACACTTAAACTTTCCTTCGAAGAGAAGGTGGACCGGATGAACGCTTTGACCCAAGAATTAATTGAAAACAATGATTAAGACAGACATTATCATTATTGGCGCTGGCCCTGTAGGCCTTTTCACCGTTTTTGAAGCGGGTCTATTGAAGCTGCGCTGTCATATTATTGATGCACTGCCTCAGCCAGGCGGTCAACTGAGTGAAATCTACCCCAAAAAACCAATTTATGATATCCCAGGATACCCGTCTGTATTAGCGGGCGAATTGGTAGATAACCTTATGGAGCAAATCGCTCCTTTTAAACCTGGATTTACACTTGGAGAACGTGCGGAGAAGCTGGAAAAGCAAGAAGATGGCCAGTGGTTGGTAACTACGAATGAGGGAACTCAGCATTTAGCGCCAGTTGTTGCGATAGCAGGTGGCCTAGGTAGCTTTGAGCCTCGTAAACCGCCAATTAGCAACATCGCTGATTTTGAGAAAAAGGGTGTGAACTACTTCGTAAAAGATCCGGAAATGTACCGAGACAAACGAGTTGTCATCGCTGGTGGTGGTGATTCAGCCTTGGATTGGACCATCTTTTTAGCAGAAGTAGCAAGTGAAGTCACGCTAGTTCACCGCAGGAATAGCTTCCGCGGTGCTATTGATAGCGCGGAAAAGGTTCAGCAACTGGACATGGAAGGCAAGATCAAGCTTGTTACGGAGGCGCAGGTAGTTGGCCTGGGCGGGAAAGAACACCTGCAAGAAGTTACGATCAAGCATAAGAACCTTGGTGAATACAACAAGGCCACTGATTTCTTCTTACCGCTATTTGGTCTTTCACCAAAATTAGGTCCAATCGGAGAGTGGGGCTTAGAAATTGAGAAAAACGCCATTGTTGTAGAGACCTTCGACTACCGTACCAATTTACCTGGTGTATTTGCAATTGGAGACGTCAATACTTATCCTGGGAAACTGAAGTTGATTCTTTGCGGATTCCACGAAGCCACACTAATGTGCCAGACTGCGTTTAGTATTGTCTACCCAGATAAGAAAAAGAGCTTTAAGTATACTACCGTTCAAGGTATTGAAGGATTCTAGAATCGCCTTCAAATAACTTTCTATAAACGGCGTGTTGACCATTTAAGTACCCCAATAGCGGTGCATGAATGGTCAACACGCTTTTTTTATTTACCTTCGACAGGTAGTATTCTAATCAATAAGAGCTTCCCCGGTTTGGGCATACAATCCTTAGAACTTAAGAAAACGCCGGTCTTCGCGACGACGTAGTCTTAATAGCCCACTAATTTTCTAGACTTTTTATCTTTTCCTTGAATCCTTTCGAGTGGCATCCGTATGCGCTATGGCGGTAAAAGGAAGTATTATAAACATTGCATAAACTCGCTCGACAAGTTGGAGCTATCATAAAGAACGCCCACAGTCTCCCGTCGGATAAATAGACAAGAGATGCCCCCGATAAGAAGATTATTTCAAGTCAACATCCTAGCCTTAGCTGCAATCATTAGTCTACTGTCTATAGGTACCTTGTATATACTTTATGCCCAATTTGAAGAATCACGTCAAGAGAATCGTCAAGCCTATCTTGAACAGAACTTGCAGAAAGCAGTCATTGAGTTTGAAAAAGGTATTGAGAAGTATGCGGTTCTTGTTTCAGGCTTAAGAAGCTACACATTAGGTCTTGGCAGGGTTCCCAGTGCTCAGGATATTCAAAATTTTGTCATCCGCCACATAGAATTGATCGAATACGGCAACTCAATCATTATCAATTACATTGATGCTGATCATATCTTCGTCTTTTCTGTCAGTGAAGTAGACCTGACACCAAACGAACTAGTCGGTGTAAACCTCAATGACATTCGTCCACCGGAAACGGTCCGGAGAATGGAATATCTCCTTCAGACTGATGGTCTAGTATCCTTTCCTCCCATAAACTTGTATGAAGGCTTTGTAGGGTTTCCAATCGATTTTCGCCTTGTCCTTAATGACGAGGTAGTTGGTTATATGACGCCCTTAATTGACATCAAGAATATTCTCGATCCTGTTATATCAGCCGATGTCAATGACGAGTTTACCTTCCGATTCAGTTATGGTGATGATGTGACATTTGATCGTGAGCAAGTTGACAATGGTACAAAGGTTCATCACTCTAGAATAGACACAGCCAACTCCCATCTTGCAAATGACAAGTACCTAACAGCAGAAATTGAGTGCTATAATTTACCCTTTTCTATAGGTATCGCCTATCGGGATGAGATTGCGACTGCAAGTATATTACCGTTTATACGCGCTAGTTTTGCTGTAGTCCTGGTATTACTATTAATCTCCTCCATGCTCTTTCATTTCTTTCTTCAAAGTCGTTCCAGAAGTGCAGAGCTGAAGGACTCTAATGAGGAACTAGTAGTAATCAATTCATTTTTGAAAAAATTCATCTACGCATCTTCGCATGACCTCAAGCAACCTTTGGTCAACATTAACAATTTCCAAGGATTGCTAAGGAGGAAATATGTAAATGAGTTTGACACTGAAGGTCACAAGTATTTCGATATCATATCGAGTAGCATCAAGCATATGCATTTGATTCTTGAAGACTTATTGATTTACTCAAAAATCCTTAGAGGAGGTAAAGAGAAAGAAACCTTCGACTTAAGCGCTGTATTAGAAGAAATTGAGAAGATATACGTCTCAAAAAAAGTACGGATCACCTATTCTCCATTGTCAAAAATCACCGGAAATAGATCTGAGATTCAGCGGCTATTCCACAATTTAATCTCGAACGCTATTAAGTTCAACGACAAGGATATCGCCGAGGTGCAAATCAACTGTAAAGACCAGAAAGAGCGCTTGGAAATATCCATTTCTGACAATGGCATTGGTATTGCGGAGGAGCATCGAGACATAATTTTCGAAGAATTTCAACAGGTAGACAAATACAAATATGGGGGCACGGGACTTGGGCTCTCCATTTGTAAGGAAATCGTAAGGAACCACGGAGGCACTATCAGGGCTGAGGGCAACGATTTTGGTGGCGCAGATTTCATTTTTCAATTACGAACACATGATTAACAAAGTACTTCTTGTAGATGACGACATGCCAACTAACTTCTACCACAAGCTCATCTTGAAGGAATCTAAATTAGTCAAGGAGATTGTAGATTGTATCAGTGTCGATGAGGCGATCACTGAATTGAAGTCGGGAATAACACCACCTGATGTTATCCTTCTAGATATCAATATGCCATTAAAAACCGGTTGGGATTTTCTGAAGGAATACGAAGAGTTAGCCACTGAGTTAAGGGCTAGGCAAGTAATCATTTTGAGCACTACTAAAATTCCTTCTGACCTTGAACGGGCCAATAACAACCCACTGGTTTCAGGCTTTCTCCTTAAGCCATTGACTAACGAGATGATTGAGGAAATAGTAAAAAACTTATGATCGCCTCTCAATTACAGGCTACTGCCTGTTCCTAAGGGTATGCAATCTTATTTGATGAGATAATACTAGAAGCGCTTCAAGTCTTGGGCAGTAAAAGACCATTCTGGTGTCCTAATGCTCTGAGTCTCTGCACTGATTAGGTACCAGGGATCGGAGCGGCTAGGGTTCTTTAATACATGGATGTCCTGAGCAGGCATGTAGCTTTGTGCCAATAACACGATAATCTCCCCACTCACTTCATTTATGGCTTTATCGACTACTATCACGGCGTGGCCGGGGCTCCCTCCTTGGATCAATACGTCTCCGACAGCAATGTCGACAATAGCCTTAGGCTCTAGCTCATCTGCTAGAGAAAGCGTTCCGGCGTAGGCAAACACCATGTTTAGGTAGCGTCGAAAACCTTCGTAAGAGTGATCGGGGCGATTCCGATTCACCCACCGGACATCATTACCATCCACACTGATTCGTTCGCCATTCCTCCATCGTTGGTATGGGGC
>CAJXOS010000204.1 GCA_913057725.1 uncultured Lewinella sp. | reverse complement strand
TAACCCCAAAAAACCAAATGAAAACAATCTACAATTAGTGGTGAACAGAAATTAGGCGTATGCCATTCTTGCGCTTCTATTCTAACTCCTCTTCTGTTCGCGCTAAGGCTATTTTATTTGCCTTATGCGGTAAATATAGATGAAAAATAAGTTAAAGCAAGCCTTTTGCCTAAAAAAATTTCTTCCACAACGTGTTAATGTTCTGAATTGAATTAGATAACAACCTATAGAATTGGTATGAATTAACCATCTGTGCGTGCACGCTTATTTTACACAATAAACATATTCTGTTTTTTATTTGCTAAAACAAAAACAAAAGCAGAACTTTAGCGCATTCACTAATTTGATGGAAGCGTGGCCAAAAAAGCAAAGACGGTTTTCTTCTGCCGTAACTGCGGTAATGAATCTCCCAAGTGGGAAGGACAATGCCGACAATGTGGAGAATGGAACACCTATGTAGAAGAAAAGGTGGTATCCGTAAATCCGCGGGAAAAGCAGCAACAAACCTGGCGGCGCGAACGCAAAAACACTGGTCCTAGTCCCGTAGCACTCCCAGCAATACAAGCAGGAGAGATCAAGCGTTTGGTCAGTCCGGATCAAGAACTAAATCGAGTCTTAGGCGGAGGGATAGTACCGGGCTGTATAGTGTTGTTTGGTGGTCAGCCGGGTATAGGAAAATCGACGCTGCTCCTTCAACTCGCGTTGGAATTACCGATTAAGGTGCTTTACATCAGTGGTGAAGAAAGTGAGCAACAGATCAAGATGCGCGCTGAGCGACTAGGAGGACAAATGGATAACTGTTTCATCCTCACAGAAACCAATACACACAAGATTTTACAACATGCGCTAGAGTTGGAGCCACAATTAATCATTGCGGATTCCATTCAAACCCTCTCCTCCCCTAACGTGGAAAGCATGCCGGGTACGGTTAGCCAGGTACGAGAGTGCGCCGCCGAGCTTCAACGCTTCGCGAAAGAGACAAATATCCCCGTTTTCCTAATTGGCCACATCACCAAAGAAGGAAGTATTGCTGGCCCGAAACTCCTCGAGCATATTGTTGATACGGTGCTACAGTTTGAAGGAGACCGCAACTACTCCTACCGCATTCTCAGAACGCTGAAAAATCGCTTTGGCTCTACGGATGAGATGGGTATATATGAGATGCAAGCCACCGGTCTGCGGCAGGTAGCAAATCCTTCGGAATTATTACTCTCTCAGAAGGATGAAGAATTATCAGGTAGCGGTATCTCTGCGACAATGGAGGGCATGCGCCCAATGCTGATTGAGACACAAGCCCTGGTAAGCACCGCCGTCTACGGTACACCACAGCGATCAGCTACTGGTTTTGACTTGCGCCGGCTCAACATGCTCCTGGCAGTATTGGAAAAGCGCGGCGGTTTTGCACTCGGCCAGCAGGATGTCTTTCTGAATATTGCTGGTGGTATTAGAGTAGATGACCCTGCCATTGATCTTAGTATCTGCGCCGCCTTGATGTCGAGTTATGAGGATATCTCTATCCCTACTGATGTCTGTTTCGCTGGTGAGGTAGGTTTGAGCGGAGAAATCCGTGCTGTGAATCGGATTGAACAGCGCATTCAGGAGGCTGACCGCCTTGGTTTCAAGGAAATTTTTATCTCCAAATACAACACCAAGGGCCTCGATACAGAACGTTTTGGCATCAAGGTGTATACCATCGGTAAATTGCAAGAATTGTACAAAGCGCTCTTCGAATAGTAAGCTGTTAAAAATCTGGGTGCTAAAAAATAAGATGCTATGATCGCGTTATTTTCCTAAACAACGCACAGTATGAAAAACGTCTTTCTCCTCTTAGCACTATGTTCCGTCTTCTTGTCCCTTCAATCTTGTGGTGGCAATGATGACGAATCCGTACAACCCGTAAGTGCCACCGATTTCATGCCCTTGGAAGTAGGTGCCTACTGGGTCTATGAATTTTCAGTAGGAACCTTCAGTGAACCATCCATCGATACCGTGACAGTAACCGACAGTTATGCTGACGGGGATGATATGATCTTCGAATTGTCTTCTGATAGTGAGTTCTTGATGATGGTTTTTATTCCAGAACGCCTTCGTCTCTCCGATGGTCAGCTATTCGATGATACAGGTGATAGCAATACGCTTTTTCTAACTGCTGACGTAGCAGTTACCGCCACTGAACTGTATACCGAAGAAGTACATCCAGATCTTGGCAGTGTGATTTATCGTTATCAACCCGTTCTGGAAACTGTTGAAACTCCTGCTGGCAGCTTCGATTGCATCAATATAGAAGGAGAGATTGTGTCTCTAGATACCAATGAAGAAATTCATGGCCTTCGCATTGACAATTTCTTCTCAGAAGGTGTTGGCATGGTGAATGCCAAGAAGTACTTCTGGGCCAATGCTACACCAATAGAAATCGAGCTACTGGAATTTCATCTACCGTAATCGTTTTCTAGGGTTGGCAAAATAACCGTAGGTAACAATTGACTTTTTGCTTCAGCAAGAATAACAGCCATGTTGGAAGGTGGATGCAACCTTAACCAGCATGGCTGATGTTTTTTATATTTACAGCTGGTATTAGTTTCTGTATTTCGGAATAATGCCAATTAATTTTCTCCTTACTGGTTACCTTTTTTTCTGTTGAGCAATATTACTGTACAAAGTTTGGAAAAGGATGAGGACATCCTGTACCATTTACAATCAGATCGCGGCAGCATGCAGGATCAGGGCTTTAGGGCATTGTACCAGCTGTACTACGGGATGATTGAGCAATTGGTATTACGCAACAATGGCGCGGTGGACGATGCTGCAGACATCTTTCAAGATGGTCTGGTAGCGCTGTTTCACAAAGTACGCAAGGTAGATTTCCAGCTAACGGCAAGCCTCAAGACCTTCTTGTACGCTATATGCCGAAACCTGTGGCTGATGAAACTACGGAAGCGGAAACGGGAGACCCCGATCACCGAAGTCCACCAGGAAACAGTGGGCTTGGATGCAGAAGCACTGCAGCTGCTAGAGGACAACGACCGCAACCAATTGGTAGCGGAAGGTCTGTCGCAGCTAGGTGAAGACTGCCAACGCGTATTGCAACTGTACTACTTTGAAAAGTGCAGGATGAAGAACATCGCCGAACAGATGGGGTATTCCGGAGAGCAGGTGGCAAAGAATAAAAAGTCGCGCTGCATGCGGAAGCTCCGAGAATGGGTACTAAGTCAGCCGCAAGCCGCGGAGATGCTACAGTACTAAGGATCAGCCAAAATCTTTTGACTATGAGCGAGCAAGAAGATCAATATTGGGAGAAAATTGATGACTTTCTGGACGGCAGCATGTCTCCGGATGAGCAAACCGCTTTTTCCAGCCAAGTGGAAAAGGAGGAACAATTAAAAAAGGACGTAAACCTTCAACAGCAACTCCGACAAGGGATCGCCTATGGCAGTCAGTTGGATTTGCGGAGTCGGCTGGCTGGCATCCATCAGGAATACCAGCAGTCGAAAGACATCCAGGAAGGTAAAGTAATTCCACTCAATCGTGGCATGTGGACCCGCTGGGCGGCAGCTGCGGCGATGATCATTGGCGCACTTACTATCTTATTCCTAATTCAAAGCGATCCTACCGGGCCTGAGCTGTTTGCCAGTAATTATGAAGCCTACGCCCTTAAATCAACGACTCGCAGCCCCGGGCAAGATGACATCACCGACCTGGCTGTTCAAGCTTATCAAGCCGGAGACTACGATATTGCGATCGCAAGACTTCAGGCAGCCCTGGAGACGGACTCCGAACATGCTCCACTACAGTTGGCCCTAGCCGTCAGCCTTTGGGAAACGGGGCAAACAGAAGAGGCAATAGCCGCTCTTGACCCCATCCTTGATCATCCACTACTCCAAGATCAGGCAAATTGGTACGGCGCACTATTCCAGCTCGCACAAGACAATACAGCGGCCGCTAAAGGACATTTGGAAGTTGTGCAACAAAGTGGTGGTATGCTGAAAGAGAAGGCTGACGTACTACTCGAACAATTAAAATAATTAAAGTTTTAAAAAATAATTTAAAATTAATATTGTTTTAATTGTTGATTTTTCTTATCTTTCAGGAGAGATTAAAATGCGTTCCAATCAGAGTATCAATACCTCTCTTTCCGGAAGAGATGAATCAGCGTCAAGTTCCCTGCATTTAAGCTCCAATTTAAAGATGTTGTTGGCCTTTGTGTTGATGTGATCAATGCAAAGGGTGTGATCTTGTCATCACTTCCGGGATGGAAGTAGGTGATTCTTGGACCAGGTGACTGGGTGGGTCCCGCCGCAGCGGGCGTGCACTCCCCCATCCAAAATCCCCCTTGTCGCGATTCCATACTCAATGCTGTTGTTTTGCACAAACCTTTTCGGGCTATCTTTGTTTCGTGCAATAGATCAAACAGCCCCGTACGTTTTATGGCAATCTGGTACATCATTATCACCATCTTGACTTTTCTGGCTATGGAATTTGTAGCCTGGTTTGCGCACAAGTATGTAATGCATGGTTTTCTGTGGAATTGGCACGAAGATCACCATAAGCCACATCCGGAAGATGAAGGCTTTTTTGAGAAAAACGATCTCTTCTTTTTGGTCTTCGCTATTCCTAGTGCTGCTAGCTATATCATCGGACTAAACGTGGCCTCCGTCTTTTGGCTCACCTTTGTGGGTATCGGTATTTCTATCTACGGTTTGGTCTACTTTCTCATCCACGATGTCTACATCCATCAACGCTTTAAGTGGTTTCGTCAGTTGGATAGCCGCTACAGTCGGGCTATCTTGCGAGCGCATGGTGCACACCACGCCAATCGGGAAAAAGAAGCAGGTGAGTCTTTTGGTCTGCTACTTGTCAATCCCAAGTATTTCAGAAAGCGGAGACGTGAGCAACAGGAAGCTCAGCAATAGATTGGTGTACTTCCTGTAACTGGCTTATCCATAGCCATTCTTGTATGGAGTTTTTGGGCATCTTAGTCGAGCTATTACTATTCGGAGTCGGGGTATATCTCTACCTCTTTGCGCGAGGCATCATTAGTATTAAAGACCCGGAACGCAAAGAAAAAGCGGAAGCATTTCGAGAACAAAACGCTGGTTGGATGCGCATTCTCGGTCTCGCCCTAGCAGCTATAATGGGACTCAACCTTGTCCTCCATTTCCAGACTTTACTATCCGCTTCCTAAAGCATTTACGACCACTACCTAACCCGCTCTGCCCCCTTCTGGCTTAAGACTGTTACCAGACTAAGCTGGGTCAAAGTTCTGCCTAAAATTGACTAATATTGCAACGTCAGCGCCGGCCCGTACTCTGCCGTCGCAACATATCCGTGAAGCATATATTTGTCAAGACATTATGAAACGAGATCTGACTTTCCTTTTCCTCTGCCTAGTGCCTTTTCTGCTAGGTGCACAATCCAACAATTTCTATGCTACTGACCAAATCCAGGAAGTACGCATATCCTTCAGTGGTGATAATTGGAAATACCTACTGGACTCGCTCCGCTACAATGGCGACGAATTGCTAACGGGTGCAGTCAACATCAATGGTACTCAGATTGAAGGGGCAGGAATTCGATATCGTGATGGCCGCTCGTTTACACCCAATGGCCGTCGTAATGGTCTATATATAAATTTAGGTCAGAATGCGTATGAAGGCTACAATGTGATCGACCTATCGAGCGCTTTACGTGATCCTTCCTTAGTTCGAGAAGTACTGGCTAGCGAAATAGCAGGTACTTATTTTGATGCGCCACAGGCAAACTTTGCGAAAGTCTACATCAATGATGAATTGTATGGTCTGTTCGTGAACAAGGAAGCCGTTGCCAAAGGCTACCTGGAGCGTGTCTTCGGCGAGAGCGGCGGAGCACTGGCAATGCCTCATAATGACCCGAGTGATATCGTACCAACAGGCTGCATCAAGAAAGCTTACGGTTCTTTGCAAGAGGAACAATCAAACGAGTGCAATGATAACAACTGGATCTCTGTCAATGGCAGTCTTGATCCCGTAATGAAGGTAGCAAGCGCCTTGTCTTCCGGAGATGCTACTATGTTAGCCAACAATCTTGACATTGATGCAACACTGTGGATGTTGGCCTTCAATAATGTTATAGTAAACCTCAGCTCCTACTCAGGTCAATACTCCAACAACTACTACCTCTACCAGAAAGCCGACGGTCAGGTCTCTCCTATTCTGGGCGATCTCAACCTTGCTTTTGGTAGTTTCAAGAATCCAGGCGTAACGGTTTCAGATCTACGTACACCACAGCTCATGAGCCTTACGCCGGACCTTCATAAGGATAATGAAAAACGTCCTTTGATCAGCAAGATCCTCAGCAATGACATGTACTACAAGCAATACCTCTCGCACATGAGATCAATCTTGGTCGAGTGGGTTTTGAGTGGCAAACTTGAGAACCGTGCCCGTGCCCTACAGAGTGCTATTGCCGAAGCTAGAGGTGAGGATGATGGCCAGTACTACTCTGCCGACGAACACGGCCGAAGCTTAAGCGAAACCATTGGCAACCGGAGCCGCATTCCTGGCCTGGTGCGCTTTATGGATGGTCGTGGAAGCTTCCTAGAGTCCAATGAAGTGTACACTATGTTGCCACCTGTTGTAAGCAATGTAGCAGTAGAAGGACGTGAGCGCTTCTCAAGTACTCAAATTAATGAGTTCAGAATCCATGCCCAAATAGACGGTTTCCCGAAGTCTGTATACCTTTATTATCGCTTTGGTCCTGGTCAGGAGTTCCAGATGACAAATATGCTCAACGATGGCGAGCACTATGATGATCAAGCGAATGATGCTATCTTCGGCGCTATTGTCAAGCCGAAAGCTGGTCAAGACCGAGTTGAATACTATATTATGGTCGAAAATGCTAAGACCGTTAGTTATAGTCCGGCTCAATACAACTTTGAACACTACTCGACAACCCTACGGGAGGTCAATAAGTAGTTTCGCATAAAACGGAAATCATGAATCGCTTTATTCTGCTGGTAGGTATGTTGCTCATGCTAGGTTCAGTCTCGGCTCAGAAGGACCTGTATGACCTGCAACATTTGGTGGAGATTAGATTGAATTTTGAGGAGTCAAATTGGCACGAATTGCTCGACTCTCTAAAAGAAAGAGGAAGAGATGAGCGACTAGTAGCTGACGTTTCCGTAGACGGAAAAGCCTATCCGGATGCGGGTGTACGCTACAAGGGCAATAGTTCTTACTTCAATGTGCGCAACGCTGGCGGACGTAAGCTGCCTTTCAATATTAAGGTTGACTTTGTCAATAAGAAAGCCCGGCTTCCCGGAGGCTTCGTCACTTTGAAGTTATCCAACGTCTTCCGCGATCCTAGCTTCATGCGCGAGGTGCTTTCCTATGAGGTGGCCAGAAAGTATATGCCAGCTCCTCACGCGAACTACGCCAAGGTATACGTCAATGATGAATACCTAGGCCTGTACAACCTCTCGGAATCAGTAGATGATGACTTCTTGAAGGAGTATTATGGCGATGATAATGGTGTTTTCTTCAAGTGCGACCCCAACTGGCACGCCAGCTCACCGAGCAGTTGTAAGCGCGGCAACAATGCCAGTCTAGAGTACCTGGGGCAAGATTCGATCTGCTACTATTCCCTTTATGAGTTAAAGTCTAAAGAAGAAAAAGGTGGCTGGGCCGAATTGCTCACCTTAACGGAAGCGATCAATAAGCAGTCTGATGAGTTGGAACAGATGATGAACATGAATGAAGTCCTGTGGATGCTGGCCTTCGATAATGTTCTTGTTAATCTAGATAGCTATCTGGGTCGTCTTTGCCACAACTACTATTTGTATAGGGATGAGGCCAACATTTGGCACCCCATCGTTTGGGATATGAACCTAAGCTTTGGCGGTTTCCGGTATACCGGCCTTGGAGCTCCGTTGAGCAATGAAGGCATGCAGGACATGAGCCTGTTCCTACACTACAAGGAGGGTAATATGCAACGACCACTCGTCGTCCAGTTGCTTAAGAACAACCACTACCGCAAGATCTATCTGGCACAAGTCAAAACGATTGTCGAAGAGAACTTCAGTAATGGTTGGTACAAGGAGAAGGCCGCTGAAATCAGAGCGCTCATTGAAGATGAGGTAGAGAACGATCCGAACAAGCTCTACTCCATGGACATGTACCATAGTAACTTCGATGAGACGGTACAGATTGACAATTCCAGCATCATTGGTATTACTGAGCTGATGGACAAACGCGCTGCGAATATCCTTGCTCACCCATTGATGCAAAAGGAACAAGCTACCGTTGCCGAAGTCAAGCACCAGGTAATTGGTGAAAATGCCAATATCAGCGCACAGGTTGAAGGCGCAGATGTTGTTTGGCTGTACTACCGCAGTGATTCGGAATCACCTTGGCAACGAATGCCAATGGCAGCTAATGAAGATAGTATTTGGATGGCTCAGATTCCTCTAAGTGAAGATGTACAGTACTACGTGGTAGCTGAAAACAAGTACATCGCTACTTTGTCTCCGGCGCATGCTGCCCGGGAGTTTTACGAAATTAAAGCTAAGTAGGACTGTATGGCAATTAGCCGGTCAAGCAATTATCCTGGACCACCCTGGTACCAGTTTAATGGTCATTTGCAAACGATTCTACCTGCCTTCGGAGGCCCTGAAGTCACCTACCAGCGGGAACGACTAACCCTTGAGGACGGCGATTTTGTTGACCTCGATTGGTTACGACAAGAACAGGGCTCTTCCGCCTTGGTCATTCTTACCCATGGTTTAGAGGGTAATAGCCAGCGCCCGTACATGCGGTCAGCTGCCCACTTTTTCCACGAGCGTGGTTGGGATGCGCTGTCCTGGAATTGCCGATCGTGCAGTGGAGAGATGAACCGAGCACTACGCCTCTATCACCATGGTGAAATCGAAGATATACACGCGGTTACCAGCCATGCCCTCAATGTTGGAGCTTATTCGCAAGTTGTTCTGATTGGCTACAGCATGGGTGGTGCGATGTTGACCAAGTATCTCTCCGTGCATCACGACCGCCTACCAGAGTCGATCATCGGTGGTATAGCCTTTTCCTCTCCATTTGATTTAAAGGCCAGCGTGGACGCCCTAGAGATACCAGGGAATAAGATCTACAAGAAGCGCTTCTTGCGCCAACTCAGCGAAAAGCTAAAGATTAAGAATGAGCGCTACCCAGGTGTAGTGGACATTTCAAAACTGGCGGACGTACGTGCCTGGCGCGACTTTGACGAGTGGTTTACCGCTCCCCTACTCCAACTTGGTGGGGCCGACGATTTCTACGAAATAGCCTCCGCTAAAAACTTCGTTCATACCCTCAACCGTCCGGTACTTGCCGTATCAGCGCTGAATGATCCAATCATAACAGATGACTGCCTACCGCTAGAGGAAGCTCCTAACCATAAATACCTCCAATTGGAACTCACAGAAGAGGGAGGCCATGTTGGTTTCAGTTTAAAAGATCGTAGTAAGAACAACTGGATGAATCTACGGGCCTGGGAAGAGATCAACCGTTGGATCAATTAGAGGAAGCATTCTTTCAACGAACACCGCTAAATTCATTTATCCGCCAGAGCGAGTAACGGCGGCGGACTCATCCAACGATCGCAACTAATCTAAGTTAGTAAATCCCCCACAGGCAAACCGCCATCGGTCTTTATCTCCGTCATAACAAATGAACTCTGCACTCTACCAATGTTGGCTAAGGAGGCCAATCGCTGCGTGATAAACTCCTGATAGTGTTGCATATCCTGCATGTGAATCTTGAGCAGGTAATCAAACATCCCCGCTATGTGGTAGCAAGCGCTGACCTCAGGAAACTGGATGATATCGGCTTCAAACTGATCGAGGTAGGCTTTGTGGTGCTTTTCCAAGGTAACGGAACAGAAAGCCGTCAGTTTGAATCCTAGCTTCTCCTTGTCCAACAGCGCTGTATACGACTGGATATAGCCCTCCTTCTCTAGTCGTTTGATCCGCTCAAAGACGGGAGTATTGGTCATTTGTAGTGCAGCGGCAATCTCCTTGATCTTGATTTTACCGTCCTGCTGCACCATTTGCAGAATTCGTTTGTCCGTAGCATCAATCATAAGCGGATATTTTTTCTTTTAAACCAGGCCGCAACTCTCTCTTTACGTATTTTTTTCTCTCAAAATCAATATACAAGATATATTTTCTTCATTAACTCGCAACTATAGACAAATTAACTGCGCGGGCATAATTTTGTAGTAATTGCCTAACCAAATTATAGCAACTTATGTCACGCCACCAACTTGCACCAGAAAGCCAAATGATGTCCTACGGCTATGAGCCCTCTTGGTCAGAAGGAGCGATTAAGCCTCCGATGTTTCAAACATCGACTTTCGTCTTCAACACTGCCGAAGAAGGCAAAGCCTTTTTTGAGGTCGCTTACGGCATCCGCCCGCAGGAAGACCGGGAAAAGCTAGGGCTCATCTACAGCCGGATCAACAACCCCAATCTTGAGATCCTGGAGAATCGCTTGTGTCTTTGGGACAAGGCAGAAGACTGCGCCATTTTTGAAAGTGGCATGTCTGCGATCAGTACGGTACTACTTGAGTTTCTAAAACCAGGCGACCTTCTTCTTTATAGCTCTCCCGTTTATGGTGGCACAGACCATTTCATCCACGAGTTGCTCCCGCAATTAGGCGTTCACGCCATTGAGTTCAACGAAGAGGATGAACTAGAAGCGATCATCGAACGCGTTGCAGCTAGCGGCCATGCTGACCGCCTGAAGCTGGTTTATGTGGAAACCCCGGCGAACCCAACCAATGCGCTGATCGATATCAGCCTGTGCAAAGAAGTGGCAGACCATTTCTCAACCCAAGAAAACAAAGTTCACCTGGCGGTGGATAATACCTACATGGGCCCACTCTGGTCGCATCCATTGCAGCTCGGTGCCGATTTGGTGATCTATTCTGCTACCAAGTACATCGGTGGGCATAGCGAT
>CAJXOS010000203.1 GCA_913057725.1 uncultured Lewinella sp. | reverse complement strand
CTTTGACCAGATAGTAAAAGCCACTATCGGGATTGCCCTCCATAGCTTGCGGCCAGGGATCAATGGTTTTGGTTTTCCAGGAAGGAGCCTCCACCGTCTCCGGTAGATCATAGAGCGTACCACAGGCTACCACCAAGCCCATAATTGGAAGCAAAGCTGCTGATGAGATTTTCATGACCTTAAAACGCAATAGGCTCCATGGGGTTTGTACAAAACCGTAAAAATAACGAAGCCCCGTACCTTGCCGTTGAGCAAGTTACGGGGCTATTAGATGTTTTCAAGCGAGCAGAAGCCGCTTTTCTACATCAGAAAGGCCTTATGCAGAAAGGTCTTTCACAGCTGCATCGGCAGTAGCATTCTTCTTCACAGAAGCGATACCATTTTCCATACCAGTAGCAGCCTTATACATTTGGCTCTTACCAATGATCTGGCCATTCGAAGCCTTCAAGGTAAAGAACACAGAGCCATCCTTGGCTTCCTTGCGCTCAAAGTTACCGTCATCGGTGGCGTGGTTGATCACAGACTGAACACCATTCATAGCGCCTGACTTAGCAGCGTATCCCTGGCTAGAAAGGATCACTTGGCCATTGCTTGCCTTGAGGTTGAAATAGAACTTGCCAGAATCATTTTTGAATACTTCGAAAGCCATAGTTTAACTTTTCAGTGAATTAAAGAGTGTTTATAAAATCTGTACGTTTTTCAGGAGGTACAGCCTTAAGACTAATTTTTCAGAGAAATTAACACCCCATTTATTTTTTAGAGCGATGTGCTTTCTTCGGGAATGAATATCTGCATTTTATACTAAGCTTCCTAAATATTGAATGAGTTTTCTGCTAAGTACTTCGCCGCACAGAAAAACTAAATAGCATCCCGTCATCGCACAATGATGTTTAGCCCGATAACACTGACCATTCTATAAATAAATAGAGACAGCCCATCCCCAAAAAACTCAGACATCAGCTGCTGGCTTACCCGCGCTATTCGAGATTTCTTCTCCTGAAAGTATCTTATTCTGAGTCTGGTCCAAGAGGTCTGGCACAAACCGTTCAAAGAAACCAGCGATAAAACTGAGGATCAAGAAATTCGACAAAATCCTCGTTTCATTTTCGGCTACTAAGGAGAAAACACTAAATCCACTGTTGAATAGTAGTAGTACCAGTATGCCGAACATTCCACCAAGGAGCGGGCGAATAACACCAATTAATTGAATGGTCTTGAAATCGGGTTCCGTACTTAAGTTTAAGCTACCGGAACTAAGGCGATGCATGACACTGATCAAGGCGCCGATTCCCCCACCAAGCGAGCCATAGAATACCAGGCAAGACATGCTAAACTCTAACTGTGGGTCCACATCAATATTGTTGAAGACCCTGGTATACATAAACACGATAGCAAGCAAACCAAACCCCATAATGCTACCCCAGAGGTAGTTTTTTTGGGTTGAGAACTTAGCTGCTTTTTGCTGATAAGCCTTTGCTTGTGCTAAGTTCTCCTGAATAACCGCTAAGGTTTTCTGAATATTGACGTCCTCACTGATACTCGCATAAGCACCCACACCACCAGCGGTGCCTGCATGGTGGAGAGAATCCAAGACGCTCATAGCATTCTTGGCTACTTTGAATAGGATACCCAAACACCTGGTCAATCGTTTCCCTCTTAGGGTCCGGGCCGCCTCGGCCGCAAGAAAATCAATTTCAATTAACAGCTTTTCAATTTCTGGGTCTTTGCCCAAATCGTATTGGGTAAAAAAGAGTGTCTTGCTGCCTATCCAGAAGCGATTATCACCACATTCGGTCAACATAGCGGCCGTATTGTAATGACTGCACATGTATTGGTTCAGAATCTCACCGTTTTCTTCGACAAAAGCATCGCGATACGGCTTAAATTCTTCCTCCGCAATTTTGCCCGCTTTGAATTGTTGCGCTTTTGAGACGTACTCCTCGAACGAGACGTTTTCGGGTAGGTTCTTCATTTTGATGAATTATGGGTTTAGTGTTGAATGGATGAATCATTGATGCTATTAGTCTGCCTATCCATCTAGACTGCTTCCCATACCATTAAATGGTCCAATAGCAGGGTCATTTGGATCGAGAATACCAGAAGTTACCGCAGCTTCTAAACATAAGGCCTTATCCAATTTAACAGCTAGATCTTCCGCTTTCGCATCCGTCTGATCTTTGAATTCTGCCAGGATTTGTTCTGCTAGCTGGACGGAAGTCACCACAATGCCTGTCTTGTCGAAATCGAACTTATCTTTTAGGAAATCAGATAAGTTCGAGGTATTGGTCATTAGGTTATTTCCATTGAAATCCTCTAGGATTTCAGTTGCTGCTTCTTTCGATCTTCGGCTTGTCATTTGCAGTGGAGTTTTAGTTACTATTCGCGTTTCTTAAATCAAGCTAGTGTCAACGTAGCCAAAAAGGAAAATATACGCTTAGTCTGCTAGTTTTCGATCCACTGGCTTGATATCACTGGGGTCGAAATTGGAATCATAGGAGATTGGATTAGCTGGGCCTCTTTCTGGCGCCACAAAACAGTGATCCAGGTACTCTGCCATTTTATCTACAGTATTGTAAAGTCCTGTTCCTTTTCTCCGGTCCTTAAGAATGGCCTTTGCCGTTTTTCTAGACTTCTTGAATCGCTTCTGCGAAAACTCACCATGGATAAATCCAACTAGCCTTTTTCTCTTTAGCAATAGTTGTGAGGTTGCAAAGTCGTCTAAAATAAACTGCGCAGCATTGGTTGATAATGTAGTAGCCATGATAATGGATTTTAAAGTTTATGTAAAGGGCCTAAACGATTTGCTTTTCACCTAGACACTATCTCTATCAAAATCAATTTAATTGGTATAAAAGTCAAGTGGCTTAGGTAATGGCGCAATGCTCTTACCTCCTTCTAGGGCATAACAGACGTTTTGTATGATCCAGCTATTCCCGTCCCCACCTCCTATCAGTATTTCCTTCCCGTTTAATGGAAAAAAGTCTGCTGCATACGGCCTGACCTCTCGCGGGTTGCTAGGAAAGGTATATTGCTGCCGTACTTCCATAGTAGCCATATCCCTTAGTTCTGCTTTAGTCCCATTGTGACCTACAAACAGTTGTTGACCATCCGGTGAGAAATCCAAACTATATACCCCGGTGTCGTTGATGGTGTAGGTTTCACTCTTACCTTCATCATCGAAGGTATACGATAGCATTTGGCCCGAGTCATAGCCAACCATCAAAACTGTACCCGCTGGGTTAACAGCCATACTCCGTATTCGTGACTCTGGTCCTGACAAGTCTTGCAGGAGGTTTCTTGTAGGTACGTCCCACTTCATTAGTCCTCCCAGAAGATCTCCACTGTAGAGCGTCTGGTCATCAGCTGAAAATACCATGCAGAAAATACGATATTCATGTTGTGAAGCCATTTTTCCGAGCGACTTTCTCGTGGCCACATCCCATAACTCAATGGTGCCATCATTGTGACTTACTGCTATTAATTGACCATCATGAGAGAAGGCGATGGCATCTGCCGGGTCCGTCGCAACAGCGAAATTGGCGACAGTCTCTTGTGTTTGCCAGTCTCTTAGGATTACCTTCCCATCATGATCACCACTCATACTCAAATTGGATTGAGGGATCATGCCCAGTGCTATAATGGCCCCGAATTCTGAATGCCCTTCGTAGGTATTAATCTTTCGATGACTGCTAGGACCTTCATGTCGCCAGGTCCGAACCTTACGGTCATAGCCACCAGTAAGTACGGCCTTACCATCTGGCGTATATGCCACCTTAGTAGTGAACTGGCTACCCTCCCGTAGTTTTAACTGTCTTTGCCAGAGTGCGGTATTCCAGACCAGGCAACGACGATCGGCACCGCCCGTGAGAAAGTAATCCCCATCCTGACTAAAATGCAAGGCTATAGCCGACTTCTCATGCCCTTTCAAACGCGAGACTGGTTGGCCCGTCGAAGTATCCCAGAGCAAGATATTCCCGGAGGCATCACTACTCACAACCCGATTTCCTTTAGGTACATGGGCTAATTTTAATATTGGGCTACCGTTGGTTTCCCACTCCGCTAGCAGCTTTAGTCGAGGCAAACTATACAGCCGTAAATTCCCCTCCACGTCCCCTACTACAACACTTTTGCCATCGGGCGCAATGGCAACGCCTCTAATACTTGCGTTTCCGATTGACTTCGAATTAATGGCCTTTTCTCCGCTTCCTGCCCAAAGCTTCAGCAGTCCCGAATCATCTCCAGTTAGTAAGAACTGGCCATTGCGGCTCCGATCCATAGACCAAATGGTAGCACGGTGACGAATCGCACAAGACAATGGAATACCAGTACGCAATTGCCATTTTCGGGTCTGTCCTCCCTCTCCAAGGGCCAAGACCGCTTGTTCTTGCGGCAAAAAACAGGCAACCTTTACTGGTCCTCCGAGATCGAATGACCGGAGCATGTTGTTCTCTGCTAAGTCCCAGATGATCACCTTGCCACTTTCATGAGCAGTAAGCGCGGTAGTGCCATCACCGAGAAAATCAATTGCTCGAACCCCTCGTTGTTCTGAATCCCAACGACCTAAAATCGAACCATCACTTATTTGCCAGTACAAGAGTTGTCCAGATGCATCACCACTGAGTACGTATTTTTTGTCTTTACTCATGGCTGTGGAGAGCAGTTGTGACTCATGCTCGGCGAAATCCAGCTGATAGAAACAATTCTGTGGATCATCTATTAATTGGTGGTAGGTAGTGACCGCCAATTCATCGGCAAAGCCAGAGACCTTACAAGCTTCGTAGGCTAGTCTTAGTGCAATGGTCGGATTAACTGTTGCTTGTTGGAGGGCAATTGCACTCAATCGCGAGGTGTTCGCTTGTCGCACTGCCTGCTGTTCAAAAGCTTCTGCCCTGTTTTTTTCTTCCACTGCTTGAGCTGCTTGCCGACGAGCTTCGTCCCGTGCCTCGATTTCGGCTTCAGCCAACTCATCCGCTCGTTGCCTAGCAATTCTTGCTCTATCCCCTGCTGCTTCCGCTTCCTGTTGAGCCAAGACGGCTCGCTGCCGATCACGCTCTGCTCTTGCTGCCGCTGCGGTAGCCTGTTCCGCTTGTAATTCAGCTTCTATCTGCGCATCAATCTGCTTGACCAATGCGCTGTCTGCCTCCAGTCGCATACTATCCGCAAGAACCCTTTGCTCGTCAGCCTTGATCCGCTCTTCTAAAGCCATTTGTCTATCAGCTTCAGCAGCCTTCGCCGCTTGATTGGCTCGTTGTCCCTGGATAATTGCGGCGATACTAGTCACAGACAGAATTGCGATAATCAACGCAATGATTACGCGGCGGCGGCGGCGGGCACGCTTCAAACCTGCCTTTGCTTTTTCAATCCAGACCAGCTCTTCCCGTTCGATATTTATACTAGCTAGATAGGGCTGGATATAATCAACATCATCCTGCGTCAGCTTTACTCCTCGGACTTTATAGTCTTGATAGTGTTCACGCACATAGCGTTCTACCTTGCGACGCGTACGCGCCTCAACACTGGCCTTATCAAAGACCTGTCGGGCTATAGTGTCATGTATGAGTTCGTAAGGCATGGACGCTAGGGTTGAAGTTGGTTGCTATGGAACGAAACGCTATCTCAAAACTAAATTATCAATCTTTCTTATCCCTCTCTAGACTAAGTCTCCTCGGCGAATCGACGTAGGAGTTTAATTCGTTCAAATTCGGAGAGACAGAAGGCCAGATCAGCAGCACTTAACTGGCGATTGCGAGGCATATCCTCAATGATTTCCTCTGGGTCGCGGCTGCGCTTTGTACCATCCTCGGTAACCAGTGTAAACAATACCTCAAGCGGCAGGCCTTGCGGTTGCTTTACTCCCCGCCGGCGTAGTCCTTCCTCTATCTCTTCCATTTGCTCATCGAGAAACTCAGATAGTACATTCTGCATTGGACCTACTTGCTGAACCAGAGCAGGATCAAAGGTGACTTGAGTAGGATTGACGGTGTTTTGCCGTTCCAGGTCTCTGCGCCACAGACGATCCATATAGACTTGCAGGTTAGTTAGGTCAATCCCTTCCCGCGGATTCCGCAGGTTATCTAGGATCATCCCCACAGTCTCTTTCGTTTCCGTAAGCTTGATACCACCATATCGGCAAGTCCCCAGCACTACTTTACTCAGGTTGCGATCATTCATCTTTTCAATCCGAAGACGGTTATCGAAAAGTGGTGGCACGATCTTCTCAAACTCGGAGAGATAAGCAATATATTCCTCTCGAATAATGAGTAGAATTTTACAGTGCAGGCCAGCTTGTAGCAAGGTGCTGATAGTTTGATGAAACTTCTCCTGCTCCCCCTCGGTGCCCATAATGTACAGCTCTTCAAACTGGTCGAAGATCAAATAAACCGGGCGATAGGATTCCAGATACAGTTCTTTGATCCGGTGTCGAAGCAGTGTATCCTCATCCCACTTCGTCTGGCTGTGGCGGTTAACTTCCCGCAACAACGAACGATTGAGATTACTACCCCGACGGACAAAAATGGGGAGCCAATCTGTGGTCTGGAAGCGGTTCGCTAATCCACAATTGACAATACTCGTCTTCCCGGTACCGGAAGCACCATATAGCAGCACCAAATTAGAGGCATGCACCGCATTGTATAGCTGCGCCGTTTCCTTACTGCGGCCAAAGAAGCGGTCTTTATCGTCTTTCTCGTAAGAGTCGAGAAACTTAAATGGATTCTTAATCATTGGGCTAGGTCATTTTTGCACAGTAAATACTGGTCGTACAAAATCTGGAATACTCTCGGGCTCTCGTCACTTCCGGTATCTTCATCCAGGCCAAAGTCCATCCCAAAGTCGTCACCGAAGTCGTCTTCCGAAAGGTTACGGCCTTCGGTAAAATCGTCCTGGGTCATACCCGTATTAATCTGATCATCCTCGTTGTCTAAGGCATGGAAGAAGCTATGCTCAATAGCGGTATAGACCAGTTTTTCGCCATCTTCCCAGCCCATCAAAAAGATGTGGGCTAAGCGATCTTGTTCCGTTGTCTCACTCTTCTTGACGCGAACGAAGGTGTTCTTGTCTACAATAAAGGGCGACAGGTTCAGTGATTTATCCAGGTTCTTTTCATTTGAAACCATTACCACGGAAGAACTATCAGAATAATTTTCCTTGCGGCGGTAGGCCTGATCCTGATAGAGGTTCAAACCCGTGCCTTGGGTTGCATTCAGAGGTCCCATATCAAGCTCATAAGCCAAAGGCTCAAAGCGAGGTTTATCGATTGAAACGTTGCGAACGGTGAGCAAGCGATAGCGGGCCAAGAAGGCCGCCGAACGCAGCACAATGGAGACTGCCTGCTCTGTACGCATACAAAGCTTGTCGAGATCAGCCGAAGGAGGATCGGACTTTATCTTGCCGCGTAAGTCTTGCAAAAACTGATGCGCTTTCGCTAGCGGGCTTTCTGCATTTCCAAGGTCCTCGGCGAGCATGGCAAATTCCCCGATGAAGGGAATTCCCGCTTTATCCACTGCCGAGTATAAGGCTGGAATCTGCGCAAGAAAATCAAAGGTCTCAAAGTCAGATTTATTGAGCCCAAGATGCGACCACTCGGCCTTCTGTTCACTTAGTCGCGTTTGTTCCCAAAGGTCAGACAGCAAGATGTAGTACAACAACTCGCTGGTTATCATGTAGGTACTCAACAGGTGCTCCAGACGTTCCACATTCGGCTTATCATAGAACCGCAGTAGACGAATCTGAGAACCAATCGGCCACGGGAAGTTCTCAATCACCAACCACGGGAAATGCTTAGAGTCTTTCTTGACGGTCTCCTCCCCTCTTTGTTCCACCATCTGAGAGTAAATGTCCGGATTGTACTTGCACATTTCATCCAACACCAGAACGATGTAGCGGTTAGCCGTAAAGCTCTTACCGATGTACTGAATCATATCCTGCGGCAATCCAACCGGTCGGAAGAATGGTAGTTTCCACGAAAGAATGTCCTGTTCTTTGTCTTTCTGCACGTATAGGCCCCAAGGCATATCCATGCTGCTGTCCAGATCCGAAGCACCCACCCAGGAGGCGTCGCGCATGACCACCTCTACACTTTTGCTGTACTTAGTTTCCAGATACGCCTGGGCCATTTTGAAGGACTGCTCAATGGTGCGTCGATTCGCTAAGGCTTCGTAGAATTGCTGGCTGAACTCCATCGCCTTGCGGTCCTCAATGGGTACTGCAGTAGCAATCACGGCTGGCACACCGGCATCCAACAAGCCTTGTACCTGACCTTTCGTAGAGCAACCATTCAGAAAGACGAGTTGTAGTCCTTCTTGTTCACCCATCAGTTTAGCTAAACCATCCGCATTGCCGGAGCCAGCTTCCAGTTCCAATTTGGTACCCGCAGCATGACCAGCATAGTGGTAAATGGCTATCCGATCTTTGTTTTTGGTGAAGGCCGCAAAGATGTCTTTCACCTGCGCACTTTCCTCCCGGATAAGCTTGAGGTATTCTTTGCGGTCTAGCTCTTCGAGCGCACCATACAATCGCCTACTTTCCTCCTTGAGGAGCCCCAGATGCGCGTCTGGATCGTTGGCGAAGGTGAGAAAAATGATGGGTGTCATGACTATCAGTGAATTTTAAGCGTTTTCGAATATGATTAAAATAAATCGGGAGCAATTTTTACCAACTCTTCCGAAGATAAACGATAAGCGCCAGCATTCTCCCAGAAGTAATCAGCCAGCAAGAATTGAAATACTACACAATCTGATTTCTCCGCCGTACGATATGTCCCTGCCACAGTTTCAAGGAAGGGGGTATTTCCAGTATTCACATGACCAACAAAACCATAGTAGTCGTAATCACCAATACTGGGAAAAACAAATTTCTGGAGTTTCTTCTGTCCAATGGTCAACAACACCAAAGCATCGTCAATCGGGCTGCTAATCAGTACCATGTCCGCTTTGGGAGTGACGCGCAATCGATAGCCGGGCCACGTCAGCTGATCGCTGCTTGAGCCATCCCATCCTATGCGCTTAAAGACCGGATAGGACGCTCGATTATCAAGCCGAACATACATCTCACGCTGATCGGGCACCAGGCTGATCTTCCCAAAACTACTGGAATAGGTATGTTCAACCAGCTTAGTGGCATTTGTCAAATCTGGTTTCAAGGCATAAAATTGCAGTCTGGCAATGGCTGTTAATGATGCCTGCGCCGGGGTGCAAGCCACTGTGATAGAGCCAGCCTTGAGGTTGAAAACAGCATCAACAATGCGCCAGCCAACAGGAGCTGCCCAGGATATATCTTGTTCTCGGGACAACAATCCTTCTCCGGAATCAAGCAGCCAATATCCCTCATCCCCCTCACCCTGGATCAAGGTGGTTTCGGCACAGCTTACCGCTAAATCATCGTAGGCCCAATAGTCATCCCTCGGTATCCATAGGGTTTTCACCCATTCCTTAATACCCGTTTTCCAATCAAAGGAGTTAGCACCAACGGGTCCCCGCCCACGAAAGCACACAATAGACTCCGTTATTGGGTTTATCGCAAACTGATTGACCTGCGTTTGTTGATCTATCCGCCGGATAATATTCGGAAACGGAAGTAAGGAAGTACCTTCCGAACCTCGTTCTGGTAAACTTTCTCTCCATTCATAAATCACTAACTCTTCTTCCCCCTGTAAGACAAAATGCTTAGCTCGCTGGGGATGGCCGTAATACTGCGGATGAGCACCAGGAATTCGATCTCCCAGGCGCTGCGGTTCGATAGATAGGTCACGTTCGACACGAAGAACTTCCGTCATCAAGCGAGAACTCCATCCTCCATCTGAATAACTACTGTACACTTGTCCAAGCAAGAGGTAATTATCCGGACCGGCAAAAGAGATGGAGCGGTACGAAAAGCTCTCGGATAAAGCCGGGAAAGACCAACTCTTTACGGGCCTTCCACCGGGCAAGGATATCACCCACAATTTGTCTTCGGTAATCAAATAGAGTTGCCGGTAACGGGGATGAAAACACATATCTACTACCTGCACCTCCTCATCTGTCAGTTGAGTGCTCCATTGTTGATCGCCCTGCGCAGAAAGCTCGATAATCCGACCTCCTGCTAAAGCTACTGTAATTCCATAACCTCCGGGGCCAACCTCAGAGGCCACAAAGGCCGTTACTTCTTCTTCAAAAGTTGCTAGTTCGTGCACAACTTCCCCTTTCCAATTAACATGGATAAGCTGATTAGCACAAGTTAACACCAGGAGCCCCTGATTTTCCGGTAGCTTTTGTATCCTCCTATTCTGCCCCAATAATTGACCGCAAGTAAACGACTTGATTTGTGCCGGTCGCAGGGCTAACTCCCACAGTAGCTCGCCGGTTTGATTAGTCATAATGAGACTAGCATTTCGTAATTCGACTTTACCTCTTTGCGGTAGCAGAAGAGTATTCTCCATGGAGGAAGGTCCGCCATACTCCCAATCCTTTCCATAAAAAGAATAGGTAGGATTCGCCATCAAGTCACTAATAAGATTGATCGCACTTTCTGTCGGTTCTAGCGCTCGGGCTTTCATCGCCAAATTTAAAGCCACCGTTGGATCCTCCACCATTATTTCCCGACCTTTGGCGGCTAGTGCAATGGAACGGGCTTTCCGGGCGGAGGCCTGGGCCAAGCTTTGCTGCCTGGCGGCTTCCCTGGCATTCTTGTCGGCTAATAATTGCGCCAGTTCAGCTGCCAATTGCCGACTTCGAGCAGTATCACGCGCCACTTGGGCTTCCCGCAATGATGCCTGCAACAGGGCTTCCTTTTGCACTAGAGAATCAGCTTTGGAATCGGCATCCTGCTGTGCCAGGACTGCAGTTTTTCGCTCTTGTTCAGCGATGCGTGATTGATATAGGGCCACTACAGAGATCAGGCCAAGAATGAAAATAATAGCGGCGATAATAATACGACGTTTCCGCTCTTGACGACGGAGCGCAGCACGGCTATCAGACAAAAAACGCTGCTCGTCATCGGTTACATTAATCTGCGCCAGGTAAGGTCCGATATAATCCAAATCATCCTGGGTCAGCTGTACTCCTCGTTCCTGATAAGCCTCATGATGCTCCCGCACATACCGCTCCACCTTGCGCCGGGTACGCGCTTCCGTGCTGGCCTTTTCGTAGACCTGCTTGGCAATGGTATCATGTGCGAGTTCGTAGGACATGGGTTTTGTTAGTTGGTTAGTTGGTTAGTTGGTTAGTTGG
>CAJXOS010000202.1 GCA_913057725.1 uncultured Lewinella sp. | reverse complement strand
CACCCAGTCACCTAAGTACACCCGAGCTCAAGTCGTATCCTGCGAAACCCCTTCCAACTCACTCAACTAATTCAACTAACCCAACTAACCCAACCATCAAACAATCTAACCTCCCAACCACCTAACCAATTTCTTTCCTACCTTTACAGCCCTAACCAGCGTAAAATATATGACTCGACTGAGTGTCAATGTAAACAAGGTGGCCACCTTGCGTAATTCTCGTGGTGGCAATCTTCCCGATCTTGTTCAAGTTGCTAAGGATTGTGAGGCCTTCGGAGCACAGGGCATAACAGTGCACCCACGCCCAGACGAACGCCATATCCGCTACAGTGATGTTCCACTGCTCAAGGAAATTGTTACCACTGAATACAATATAGAAGGCTATCCAAATCGCCGTTTCCTGGATTTGGTCCTAGCCAATAAGCCGCATCAGTGTACCTTGGTGCCGGATGCTCCAGGAGTGTTGACATCTGATCAAGGCTGGGATACGATTGGCCAGGCAGAGCTGTTGCGAGATGTAGTAACTGAACTTCAAGAGGCAGGCATCCGTGTATCGCTGTTTGTAGACGCTGAGGAGCGTTTTGTAGAAGGAGCAAAAGCAGTGGGCGCAGACCGTATTGAGTTCTATACCGGCAACTACGCCAAGGATTTCTCCAAAGATCCAGACCTGGCTGTAGCTGCACATCGACTGAGTGCACAAAAGGCACAGGAAATTGGAATCGGTGTTAATGCTGGGCACGATCTAAATCTGGAAAATTTGTCATTTTATCGCAAGAGTGTTCCAGGATTGTTAGAGGTCTCAATTGGCCACGCACTTATTTCCGACGCTTTATACTTTGGTTTACAGAATGTTATCCAAATGTACCTACGGCAGCTACGCTAATGATGCCAAATATTTTATGCCAGAGGCAGCGCTTCGGCATAATTATCCGTTGTTAACAATGTGTTGAAGTCAAAAATATTTCTCACCTTTAGCCCGAAAATAGTTCCTACGTAGAATAGCTTAAAGTAGAATAGTTTAGCTCTAGCCATTAGTAACTTTCCAGAACGACTCACCCCCAAGCTCAATAGTAGCCCCCAACAAAACCAGTAAGAGATAGATCGCCGGGCACCCGGCGATGAAGATAATGCGGTGGAATATTCCACTGTATTGACTAGTATTTTTTATTTAAAACGCCATTAGTATGAAAAAACTCTCACTAGTTCTATCGCTAGTGCTGTTCACTGTGGGCTTTGCTTTAGCTCAAAGAACAGTATCGGGTACTATCACTGATGACGGCGGTGAGCCGCTGATCGGTGCGAGTATCTTGGTAAAGGGAACTTCTTCAGGTACAGTTACTGACATTGACGGTAGCTATTCTGTTGATCTTCCAGACGGCTCTACTACTTTGGTAGTAAGCTACACGGGTTTCGAAACTCGTGAAATTGAGGTGGGCGCCAGTAATGTACTGGACATCACCATGAGTGAAGGTGTAGCCCTTGACGAAGTCGTTGTGACGGGTCTTGGTATCCGCCGTGACAAGAAGGCACTCGGTTATGCGGTAACGACTTTACAGTCTGACGCATTAGAGCTCCGCCCCGAGGCCGATGTGGCCAGGGTACTGCGGGGTAAAGTACCTGGTGTAGACATTACGGCTACTTCCGGTCTTTCTGGTGCTGGTACCAACGTTATCATTCGTGGTTACACTTCTTTGACTGGTACTAACCAGCCATTGTTCGTTGTCGACGGTGTGCCTTTCAACTCTGAAACCAATGCGGATCGCGGTGATCGTGACGGCGACGGCGTTTTGGCCGGTGTTGCTGCTGCTTCTAGCCGTTTCTTGGACTTGGATCCAAACAGTATCGCTGAGGTATCTGTATTGAAAGGTCTTTCTGCTACTGTACTTTACGGTGAGGCAGGTCGTAACGGTGTAGTTCTGATTACTACTAAGAACGGTTCTGCTGGCGACATCGACAAGAAGTTTGAGATCACTGTTGATCAGTCTTTCTTCGCGAACGATATCGCTTCTCTTCCTGATGATCAGGATGCGTATGGTAACGGTTTCTGGAACAACGCTTCTGCGGCCTTCTCTAACTGGGGTGCTCCGTTTGAGCCAGGTGTTCACGCTGGTGCTATCCGTCGTGCTTTCAACTCGGGTGCTACTTCGTACAACCCAGATGATGGTACGATTAACCACCCTTATGACCGCGCTGTATGGCGTGATCTGTTTGACGTAGCCGATGCTGATTATGACTATCGTGCCTATGACAACCTTCAGAATTTCTTCCAGACAGGTTTGATGTCAAACACCTCTATCAACGTAGCTAACCGTATCAGTGATGGTACTTCTGTTAACTTCAGCTACGGTTACCGTAACGAGGAAGGTTTCGTGCCTTTGAGTACATTTGAAAAGCACAACTTCGGTCTTGGTTTCAACACTAAGATGAACAACGGACTCAAGTTGAACGCTACTTTCAACTACGTTAACTCTGATCGTGTAGCTCCTCCGGTTGCTTCTTCTACTAGCTCTAACCCGAATGGTACTGCTAACGCATCTTTGTTCTCGAACGTATTCTACACTCCACGTTCTGTTGACTTGAACGGTCTGCCTTTCCAGAACCCTCTGGACAACTCTTCTGTATACTACCGTGGTGGTAACGACATTACTCACCCTTACTGGACACTGAATAACACCAGTGACTCTGAGGCTGTTCGTCGTTTCTTCGGTAAGATCGGTTTGAGCTACGACTTGGCTGACTGGCTATCTGTTAACTATCGTGTTGGTTTGGACGGTTTCACACAGCGTCAGCGCTATGCTGTTAACAAGAACCAGTTTGGTCAAATTCCTCTGGGTCTGTTGCAGACATCTAACCGTACTAACTTCATCCAGGATCACACGTTCAACTTCCAGTACAACACTAGCCTGAGCAATGACTTGACGCTAGACGGTATTGTTGGTTTCAACGTTCGTCGTGATATCTTCGATGTTACTTACGCTGATTCTGAGCAGCAGTTTGTATTTGGTCTATTGAACCAGTCAAACTTCATCGCTCACAACAACGAAACTCGTACGCAAGAGGAAACACTTGCGGGTGTTTACGCTACAGCATCTTTGGGTTACAAGAACTACTTGTATGTGAATGTACAGGCACGTAATGACTGGACTTCTACTTTGGAGCCAGAAAACCGTTCTATCCTGTATCCTTCTACTTCTATCTCGTTCATCCCGACAGAAGCTTTTGCTAGCCTACAGAATAACCGTACGGTTAACTACTTGAAGCTACGTTTGGGTTATGGTACTTCTGCGGGTTATCCAAACCCATACCAGACTCGCGTAATTTTGGGTACGAACACCAACGAGTTTGTTACTCAGGGTGGTACAGTTATCAACACTAACACAGTTGATGATAACTTCGCAAACCCAGAGTTGACTCCAGAGACACACACCGAATTGGAATTCGGTTTGGAAGGTCGTTTCTTCAACAACCGCGTTTCTGTTGACCTTTCTGTTTACAACAAGGATTCTAAGGATCTTATCATTGATCTACCTCTTGACCAGTCTACTGGTTACACAGGTTCTACGATCAACGCTGCTGAGATCAACAACCAAGGTGTGGAATTGGGTGTAACTGTTACTCCAATCCAAACTAACAACTTCAGCTTGCAGCTCTTCGGTAACTTCACTCGCAACGTAGGTGAGGTAGTATCTCTTGCTGATGGTTTGGATCAGTTTCCAATCGTAAGTGTATTCTCTAACTTGGGTAACTACGCTATTCCTGGCCAGCCTTATGGTGTAATCCAGGGTACTCCAATCTTGCGTGATGCAACTACTGGGGAGCGTGTTGTATCTGGTGCTGGTTTCTATATCTCTGCTCCTGATATCGATGTTTTGGGTGATCCTAACCCTAACTACCAGTTGAACTACGGTATCACTGCTAATTTCAAGGGCTTGACATTCAACGCTTTGATGTCTTACTCTGACGGTGGTGTTATCTGGTCTACTTTGCCTTCAACTCTGATGGGTCGTGGTATCTTGGCTGAAACTGACTTCGATCGTTTCGTTCCGATTATTGCTCCTGGTGTGAAGGAAGATGGTACTCCTAATGATGTACTAATTACCGCTACTGACCACTACTGGCGTAACGGTGGTGTATTCCAACCTGAGATGCGTACGTTTGACGCTACGTACTTGAAGCTTCGTGAGGTATCGTTGTCATACTCTCTACCTGCGGCTTTGTTGGATAGCAGCCCATTTGGTTCTATCTCTTTGACGCTATCTGGTCAGAACCTATGGTTCCGCGCTTATGGCTTCCCGAAGGGTGCTAACTTCGACCCAGAAGTATCTGCTGGTGGTGTTGGTAACTCTCGTGGTTTTGAGCTGATGAACGTGCCTACCTCTAAGCAAATTGGTGGTAGTATTCGCGTAACCTTTTAATCACGCTTAACTAAACTTAATATGAAATATACTTCGTTATTACTCACCCTGGCTTTTGCCTTGTTTGCGGTGAGCTGTGACAATCTAGACCTGGATGATCAGCTCAACGACCCGAATGAGGTGACACCAGAGACGGCCGAACTTGATTTGGTCTTGAATAACGTGTTCCTGGAGTTCGTTGAGTTTGTTGACGAGGCCAGTGACGAAACCATGCCTTATGTACGTCTGGTAGCCATGACTGGTGGTGACCGTTATGACAACCAGGACGGCCCTACAAGTTTCGACTTTATCTGGGGTAAGGCATACTCTGAATTAATGCCTGATGTAAACTTGGCAATCGAACTTGCCGAAGCAGCTGACTTTACTGTTCCTGCTGGTGCTGCCAAGACGATCAAGGCATACATCATGATGACATTAGTTGACCTTTTCGGTGACATCCCTTATTCTGAGGCTTTCCAAGGTATTACCAATCCTTCTCCTAAGGCGGATGCAGGTAGTGCTGTTTACGCGGAAGCGCTTGCATTGGTAGAGTCTGCTTTGGCTGACTTTGCTAACCCTAAGGGTGGAATCGGAAACGACCTATACTACGGAGGTGATGTTGACAGTTGGGCGAAGATGGCTAACAGCCTTAAGCTTCGTTACCACGTTAACACTCGTTTGGTAGGTGGTAGTGCTTCTGAAGTGAATGCTGCTGTTGCTGCTGGTGTAATTGAAGAAGTTGGCGACGACTTCCAGTTCCAGTATGGCTTGAGCCGTGTTAACCCTGATGCTCGTCACCCTTACTACTCTGATGGTTACGAAGCTGGTGGCCCTAGCTGGTACTTGTCTAACTACTACATGTGGTTGTTCTTCAGCGATAAGAATAACTTAGACCCACGTCTACAGTACTACTTCTATCGTCAAGATTGTGATGAGACCAACGAGGACTTCTTTACTTTGGATTGCCAGGATGGTCCTTACCCAGCTCACTGGCCTGACGGTTACCCATACTGTACCGCATCTAGCCCACTATTCGGTGGCAACGCTGCTGGTTTCCAGGGTGTAGGTTACTGGGGTCGTGATCACGGTAACGATGACGGTATTCCACCTGATGATTTGAAGCGTACCGCTTGGGGCTTGTACCCTGCTGGTGGTAAGTTTGATGCTGGCAACTGTACGCAGGTGTCTAATGGTGGTACTGACGGTGCTCGTGGTGCGGGTATCCAGCCAATCCTATTGTCTTCTTACGTTTACTTCTTGCGTGCTGAGGCTGCCCTAACTATGGGTACTAGCGATGACGCTCGCGAGATGTTGGAGAAAGGTGTTCGCGCTTCAATTAGCAAGGTGATGAACTTCCAGCCATTGACTTCTGACGAAGAAGCAGTAGCTCCAACCATGGACGACGTAGAAGCATACGTAGCTGAAGTAATGGGTTCTTACGATGGTTCTGTTTCTGACGATCAGCGTCTTGACCTCATCGTTAAGGAGTACTTCTTGGCACTACAAGGTATGGGTCTGGAAGCTTACAACGCTTACCGCCGTACTTGTCACCCTACTGGCCTTCAGCCAGTACGCTCTGACAGCCCAGGTGAGTTTGCTCGTTCTTTCTGGTATCCTGCTAGTTACGTAAACCGTAACGCTAATGCCTCTCAGAAGAGTGGTGTTACTGGTCCAGTATTCTGGGACACCAATGCAGCTGGCTGCGTTAACTAATTGTCAAATTGAAATTTATTCCAATGAAAAAAATATTCAGTTATCTGCCTTTTGGCTTCGCAGCGATGCTGATGCTATTCACAGCCTGTGAAGAAAAAGAAAGGCCATTTCCTGAATTCGAAGATCTTGAGAATGGTGCTATTGCTCGTCTAGTAGACGGTGTGAATGGTGAGTTCGACTTCGAAAATATTGACGGCACCAGCATCGACTTTACGGTTGAGTTCTACGATGTCAACCAAGGACGTGACGTAGCTTCTTACAGCTGGGCTGTAAACTACGCGGGGATGGGTCCTGCTGCTGTTAAGTCAGTAGATGCAGGTTCTTTCTCTACCAATGATGATGGCCTTCCACAGGTGTCTATGACCATCACTTTCCGTGAGGTACTAGATGCTTTAGGTCTTGATCAGTCAGGTATTGTTCCTGGTCAGGCATTTGATCTACAGGCTACTATTACTATGACTGATGGTCGTCAGTTTAATTCTTCGAATACTCAGTCTAACATACAGGGTCAGCCTTTGTATCGTAGCCTTTTGGCTATTCGTCAGGGTGTAATCAACGTACCTTGTTTCTCTGTTCTTGCTGGGGAGTACGACGTAACTGCTACTGTTACTAATCAGATGGCCGGTATCGGTTGGGACAACTGTGAAGGTAATACCTACACTACTACAGTTCGTTTCACTGCGGAGCATGATGATACGCAGTTTGGTACTGGTGTCTACTTCATCGAGACGCAGGATGCTAACGGTGATTGGCAGCACGATAACTCTATGGGTGGTTTCTATCCTTGCTACACGGGTACCCAGACAGATCCAGGTGGTTTGCCAAACGGTACTACTGACGACGGTGGCCTTCGCCTGAATGAGGACTGTGGTTCTCTATTCTGGACAGGTGCTAGTCAGTGGGGTGAAACTTACTTCATCGAATCAGTTACCGTTAACGGTGCTGACTTGACCATTGCTTGGAGCAATGACTACGGTGAAGGTGCTTCTTGTAAGATCACTCGTACTGATGGTACAGAGTGGCCTGAAGATTTGATTGATGGTGACGGATAGGTCACTTGATTCATAGGATACCTTTGTGTATCCACGCACTTGAAGAGCCACTTTCATGCCATGAGAGTGGCTCTTCTGTTTTTATTCCTTATTTAGAGATTAAGATGCGCTCAATATGAAAGACCAAAAGACACTCCTGTTCCTAACCTTTCTCTCCCTAATATTTCTTGTCGCTTCATGTACAGAAGACGATGATCAGGCGATCGTAGATTCCTACTTTTCGCAATTATCTGGTATCTATGATGTAGAAGCAAAGATGTTGGGGCCTGACGGTAACTCCACCTATAATTGTGCTGACACCGTATGGTACGGACAGGTGCGGTGGACCGCCGAACACGAGGAGGAAGACTCCATCGGCTCCTATCGGATTGATACCCGCTGGAATAGCCAGGATATTTGGTTGGAAGACCCTAGTATGGGATCTTATTACCAGTGTTTTACCGAACCTGTCGATGATCCATCGCTCTTGCCTAATGGCCTAAACGGTGAAGGAAGTCTGCGGCTTAAAGACGTGGACGGGAGGTTATATGGTGGGGTGGCTCGCAATGGGGAGAGGCCTATTTCTTTAATACACTTGAAATTGATGGTGTCATCCTATTTTTGGGCTTCGAGAATGACTATGACGAACATTTTGAGGTTCGACTCATCCGTACAGACGGTGGAAGTTGGCCAGAGGAGTTGAGAATTGAATAAAGATTAAATGAGATACTTTGTATGCGTTGCGATCCTAAATTTGATCGCATTTTCTGCCTACGGGCAAAATACAGTAGGTACGATCACTTATGATCCAGAGGAAAGTCTCGGTGGTTATCACCTGATATATCCTGAGCGACAATCCACAATTTTTCTAATGGATGAGTGTGGTCAGGTTCTCCATAGATGGGAGGATGAAAACCCAAATTCGGCCAGGCCTGGGGCGGTGGCTTACCTGCTAGAAGACGGGAGAATATTGCGTGCCAAAGTAGATGGTGAAATTATATCCCAAAGTAGTTTTGGTGCGGGTGGTTCTGGTGGAGTAGTAGAACTATTGAGTTGGGATAACGAAGTCTTGTGGACATATGTGGTAGCGGATAGTATCAAGCGTCAGCACCATGATGTTCACTACATGCCTAGTGGTAATGTTTTGATCCTAGCTTACGAGCGCTTTTTTGTCGAGGATATCGTAGCCAATGGTTTTGACACCCTTACAAATAACCAACGGATACTCTGGTCGGACATGATCTTGGAGGTAGATCCAGCCACTGATAGCATCGTTTGGGAATGGCATGCCTGGGACCATTTGGTGCAAGAGCACGACAGCTCACGTCTGAATTTTGGTGAAGTATCGGAGCATCCAGAGCGAATTAATATCAATTATCAAGACTTCACTGCTACTCGAGATGATTGGATCCATGCTAACGCACTAGACTATAATGAAGAATTGGATCAGATCATGATCAGTGCTCGAAATTTCAACGAGATTTGGATCATTGATCATAGTACCACCAGTGAGCAAGCTGCCAGTAGCTCGGGGGGGAATAGTGACCAGGGAGGTGATCTGCTCTGGCGCTGGGGTAACCCACACGCCTATCAACAGGCGACCTTAGAAGAAGAGCAATTGTTCTGGAACCACGATGCGCAATGGATTGACGACTTTGTAGACGAAGACTATCCCTATTACGGCGATGTGGCGGTCTTCAATAACTTCATTGATTTCATTGTTGAGGGAGGTGAATCTCGTGGTCAGATTATCAGCCCGAACTGGGATGCGGAATCACAGACTTACCAAATGGCCAGCGAACGTTTCCTCCCTGTTGACTTCAGTGAAACATTCAGTCATCCAGATACCGCCAAGAACTTCTCTACCCAGGCATCTAGTATCCAAATTATGGGTGATGGTCACGTGATCATGTGTGCAGGGCGGCAAGGAAGAAGTTTCGAAATAAACCCAGAAGGTGAACTAGTTTGGGAATATGTAACCCCCCTTCGTTTTGGGCAGCCGTTCCCGCAGGGGAGCACTTTGAATATTTCGGAAAACTTCACCTTCCAGGTAGAGCGTTATCCCGCCGATTATGCAGCCTTTGATGGCCGCGATCTTAGTCCGCAAGGATATCTTGAACTGGACCCTAATGAAGAGTTTTGCCTCCTTGTTAGTGCTGATGAGCCCGTAATAGAAGTTAGCTCTCTGCAGGTTTTTCCAAATCCTACCACGAACTACTTTTCCGTTCAGGCTGAGGGAGAGTGGAATCGTCCAATGTTATTGCAACTCTTGAATGCTCATGGACAAGAGGTGCGCAAATGGACTTGGCAAGAGAATGGCCAGTCTTTTGATATAGCTAGTCTTCCTAAGGGCTTGTATATCCTGAGATCAATAGAAGGGAACTTCAGTCAACAAATTATCAAGCAATAAATAAAAATTGGGGAAGCGACGCTTCCCCAATTTTTATCAGTGATAGGGTGGCTTATTGAACCACGAGCTTTCGTGTCAGTATACCTTCTTCAGTCCTTATCAGTACGTAGTAAAGTCCGTTCGGTAAGGTGCTTACATCCACACTTAATTGTTGACTCCGTAAGCCAGTTGTTTGCTCCAGACTCAGTTGTCCAGCTGCATTGTAAAACTGGATACTTTCAACAAGAGGTAGTTCGGCACCCGTCCAGCTGAAGGTAACGTGATCCTGAGTTGGATTCGGAGCCAACTGTAGTGCATTCTCCAAATTAAGAGCAAGGTCCTCCGTACCTACAATCACATTAGCGATAGTGGTATCTTCTTGGATATTGACCAACTGATTGATGCCATCATCATACACCAGCTGCGTTCTACGGCCACCAGTCCAGATGACTTTGATAGAATCCACGGCAGCGGCATCACCTAGACCAAAGTGCAAGCGTGATGATGGGTGCGAAGCATGGCTACTTCCACCATCTACCTCTCTAATCAAGGCCTTACCATCTGCATATACGATAACCTTTGATCCGTAGGCGTCTCGGTTAGCTTCAACGCCTTCCAGTTTTACTGCTAGCCAGTTGTTTTGGTTGCCGGCTTCATTGCGATAGAGTAGGGTAGCGTAGCCTGTTTCGTTCATTGGTACGTTCAAAACCACACTCACAATATCCACATCTCCATCATTGTCAAAGTCAGAGTAAGACATGCCACGAGTTGCCCAACGATTGGTAATCCCGTAAGTCTCGCCTACGTCCGCAAAGGGTAAGTCGCCTTCATTAAGGAAGAGCTTGTCATTCTGGAATAGGGTCGATGGCAAGAAGTTAGGGCTAGGTACATAACCATTGGCTACGTAAAGGTCCAAATCGGTATCGTTGTCGATATCGATGAAGGCAGAACCCCAGCCCACCGTGAGTGAGGTGTCTTCCACTACCCATTGGTCACCAGCACCGCAGGCTTCGGTGATGTTGGCGAAGGAACTACCGTCATTACGGATCATCTCATTGCGTCCAAAGTTGGTGACGTAGTAATCGAAATCCAGATCCTGATCGATATCTCCAATCGCAATACCCATCCCGTACATTGGAAGGTTAGAGCCAGTAGCTTCGCCTACTTCTGTGAAATTGTCGTCGGGGAAGTTATTCCGGTAGAGCTTGTTGGGTTGGATCCATTCGCCAAAATCATTAGCGATATATATGTCCATATCGCCATCACCGTTGTAGTCGGTTGCAGCAGTTGCTAAGGCACAACCAGTATCATCTAGGTTAAGGTCGGCACTGCGCTCTGTGAAGGTACCGTCACCATTGTTGCGGTAGAACTGGTTGTCCCAACAGGTGTGATCGAAACCAACGATGATGTTGCCGTCGTACAAGAAGTTAGCTTCCGATACATAGTTGACTACGTAAAGGTCTAACCAGCCATCAAGATCGTAATCAAGGAAGGTGGCTCCGATGGCAAATGCAGTGTCCTGTGGGAAAGGCCAATCTTCGGTGAAGGTGCCATCTCCATTGTTGCGGTAGAAGAGGTTCCGACCCAGGTTGTTATCTGCGTCTCGCCAAGTGTACACAAAGACATCTCGAAAACCGTCATTGTCCACATCGCCAGTAGCAACGCCACAGGTGTAATAGTCGTCCGTTACACTAAAGCCTGCGGCGTCAGTGCTGAGCGAGAAGGTGCCATCACCATTGTTCAGGTAAAAGTGATCAGCATCCTTACCAGAAGTGATATAAAGATCATCGTCACCATCATTGTCGGCATCAAAAAAGGCCGCACCACCACCCATAAAGCTGGTATGAGATACATGGTGATTAATCCCGGCCTCGGCTTGAGCCTCCACAAAATGCTGCCCTTGCAGGCTTAGCGTGCATAAAGGTGA
>CAJXOS010000201.1 GCA_913057725.1 uncultured Lewinella sp. | reverse complement strand
ACTGTGGTGAACCAACTATTCCTACAATCATCACCGAATCACCTGGCTGTGATGTGCTGAGCATCAATATCGGCGAGCCTGCAGTTTTTGCGGCTACCGGAGATGAGTGTTACAAACTAAGTATTACTTATGATGTGATAAATTGGTGCTTGTGGGATGGTGAATACACGGGCTATGAATTGCCTCGAATTACTGAGGATGATGGGGAGGCCTTGCCGGTAGATCGAGCTGTTGAGGGCAATGAGCGACCTGTAGTGCACTATAGCACCATTGATGGCCTGCGTATTGATCGCAACCATACAGATCGGGCAGGAGATTCCTCCATTCCAGACGCGAGCCCAGTAATACCGAACTACGGACGCTACATCTACACGCAGTTTGTGAAGGTGTACGATTCTACTACGCCAGTTATTACCGTCGGTGACTATGGCGGCCCTACCGACCTGTGCCCAGATCTGATGCCGGGGCAGTTTGGTGATGCCGATGGAGACTGTATGGCAGAGGTTGATATTCCGTTTACGGTTACTGATGAATGCGAACTCTTTGATGGAGCTGGCAATTTGGTAATCAACATTGTTTCTGCAGAGCTAGATGCATTTGCAGTAGATGTGAATGGAGATGGTCAAATCAACGCCAACGAATTCCTGGCTGATGATGACGTCACTGCTAATTTGACGGATAATGGTGATGGCACCTATGCCTTCGCAGGAACTTTCCCGATCATCACTGATGCTATGGGAGAGAATATCGTTCATGTGTTCCGAGTACTTCTAGAAGACGGCTGCGGCAATCAGATGAGTGAATATGTTGAGTTTGATGTGATCGACTGCAAGGGGCCCGCTCCAATTTGTATTAACGGCTTGACTGTAACACTTATGCCACAGCAAGACGGTGATTGTGCCATGACTATTTGGGCCTCTGATTTTGAGGGAAGCCCTATTTATGATTGCACAGGCCAAGGGCCCGATGTTGCTGCAGACGGCCGTCCTCGGATTACGGCTTATGCTATTTACCGGGCTGTCGATGTAGAGGCTGCGGGTGATAACTTCATCCCGCATCCGAGTAATACTGGTTTGGTGTTAACGTCTGATGACGATCCCACGACCGTGGTTTACATCTATGCTTTTGACGAAGATGGTAATTACGACTACTGCGAAACCTATGTCCTGGTTCAGCAGCATGCTAGCTGTGATCCAACTAATACGGCAACCATTGCAGGTGCAATTCAGACGGAAGATAACGATGCAGTAGAGAACGTTACCGTCAATCTGAACGGTGAAATGTCAATGTCCACTACCACGGCAGTAGATGGGTATTATCAATTCTCTAGCCTGATGGCTGGAGGTGATTATTCGGTGACACCTTACCTGAACAGTAACCCACTTAATGGCGTATCGACCTTTGATATTATCCTGATCAGTAAGCACGTACTGGGTACACAGCTATTGGATAGCCCGTACAAGCTCATTGCAGCGGATGTAAATCGCTCGAATACCATTACAACTCTGGATCTTATCCAAATCCGAAAGTTGATCCTCAACATTAATACGGAATTCAGTAATAACACCAGTTGGAGATTTGTGCATTCCGATTATGACTTCCCACAACCGACTAACCCATGGTTGGAGGAATTCCCGGAATTGCATAATGAAAATAATCTCATCGGGGAGATACTTGATGCCGACTTTGTAGGTGTAAAAATTGGTGATGTTAATGGCAGTGCTCAAGCCAATGCTCTAAGTGGCGAAGAACGAAACCTTAACGGCCAATTTGACCTATGGATGGAGGATATGCAACTACTGGCAGGCAATCACTATACAATCGATATTTACGGTGATGACCTCGGTAGTTGGTCTGGTTTTCAGGGCACAATGGAATGGCGGGAAGTAAGCCTTCTCGATATCAGTGAAGGGCTTGCTGATGAGGGCAATCTTGGAAAAAAGTTCTGGGATGATGGCTTCCTTACTATGTCGTGGAATCAGCCAGCCAGCAAGGTAGAAGGTCAGCGCCCGCTATTCGGTTTGCACTTGATGGCCCATCAAGATATGCTACTTAGTGAAGCGGTAATAATTTCCGATCGCTTTACCAGGGCAGAAGCCTATGGGGCGGGTGCCGGTGACCTGGCTAGGCTTGGAATAGCATTTGGTGGGGCGCTGGAACATAAGGACGAATTTGAGCTTTATCAGAACATTCCAAATCCTTTCAATGAACAGACCTTGTTGTCCTTTTACTTACCAGAGGCAAGTGAGGTGACATTAGAGGTAAGGGATGTTACTGGACGCTTACTTTTCTCGGAGCGTATTGAGTACGTCGCCGGTTATCACACCCGGTACCTGGATAGCAAGCTCCTTAAGAAGAGTAGTGGTGTCTTATCATACAGCTTGCAGGCAGGGGAGTTTTTTGCCAGCAAAAAAATGGTATTACTAAGGGAGTAATTGGATTAAGCTAAAACTACATTCGGGGTTAAGTTTGCCAAATTGTGCACGCCTGGCTGAATTCAGCCAGGCGTGTTTTTTATACTTAATAGCCTATACAATCCTTAGCTTGAAGATTAATACTTTAGGTGGATCAAAAGCTATTATCGATGCCACCAACCCCCATCACCTCCTACCACAAATCATCCTTTACCGCTACCACACGCAATGGCGATTCCATCACCCATGACATCTATAGCCAGAGGTGAAGGGAATAAGGTCATCTTGTTGATGCAGGAATTACCTGGCATTACGCCTCAAACCTTAATTTTAGCTGATCGTCTGGTAGAGCGAGAATTTAAGGTGGTGATGCCGCACCTATTTGGGCCCATCGGGAAGAAGAGAGTTCTCGCAAATTCTATTCGGGTACTTTGTATGCGAAAGGAATTTCACATTTGGGCAAGTGGGAAGTCCAGTCCAATAGTGGATTGGCTATCGGCTTTGTGCCTAAAATTGAGGGAAGATCATCAGGTGCCCGGTATTGCCGCGATTGGCATGTGCCTAACCGGCGATTTTGCCATTAGCCTTATGGCCAATGAAGCGGTACTAGCTTCCTATTCTAGTCAGCCCTCCTTACCCTTGTTTAGCAAGAACAAGCTTCCATTTTCTGAAGCGGAAGTCAAGGCCATTCGTGAACGCCTGGATACACATGGCCCCATGAAGTGTGCCCGCTTTGAGCACGACCCTACCTGCAAAGCGGGAAAGTTCGAAGCCATCAGGGCTGCCTTCAATGACGGCGACCACGAGCGCATTCAAATGGATACGCTAGATGATGGTGGTGAAAAACTACACGCTATCCTCACCCTTCATTATGACCATACGCCAGGCCATCCAACCCGCAAAAAGCTGGACGAGGTAGTAGATTACTTCGATCAAGCACTCACCATCTAGCGGTCGCACCCCAACTAACTCAACTAATTCAACTAACCCAACTAACTAACCCCCAAACCTTCTAACAACCTAACCTTGCCCCTACCATAGCCGCTCTAAGCCCCGCAGGATGTTATGTTCCAAGTGGCTGTAATCCTGGTCGGCCCGGAAGAGGGTCTCCATGTGGTTGTGCAGTTCTGCAGTTCCTTTTTCTCCGGGAAAGAAGGAATCCTTCATGTTTTTCAAACTTTCGATGATCTCGTAGTCAGAGCGGTTTTCGCCGTAGGCTTTGGCAATCGTACAATGCTCCTCACCACAGAGGCTAGCAATGTAGTTTATTTCTTCTTCGCTGATATTGAGGTCCGCGCTTGCGGCATAGAAAAGGAGTAAGGCCAGGAAATCTTCTTTACGCCAATTTGTCGGTTGTTCAGACATGGGTGGGTATTTATCGTAATGAATGTGATGACTTTGTTTATGCAGAGCCAAATTAATCAAATACTATTTGTCTCCAGCTATCCTCGAATCAGAATGAAAGGCGACCAGTAATATGGATGACTAAAGCGCTCTGATTGTATCAGTTTCAATTTCGCTTCTCGAAGCTGTGTGCTGTAGTTCGGTTGTTCCGTTTCGAGCAACTCCTGGTAAAATGCAGTGATCAAGTCTGCCGTAGCAGCATCTTGTACCTGCCATAGGGATACCAGTACCCGCTCGGCACCAGCGTAGAGGAATGCTCTGGTAAATCCCAGTACTCCCTCTCCACTTGCGATCTGCCCAATTCCCGTTTCACAGGCAGATAGGGTTACCAGTTCGGCATTGAGGCTGAGGTTATATACTTCCCCCACTGCTAGCAGGCCATCCTCACCAGCAGTACTATCCGGATAAAGGAGTAGGCCAGAGAGATCCGGCTCCGCTTCATTGACAAAGCCATGCGTAGCTACGTGCAAATAGCGATACTTCCCTAGCTCACTTTCCTTAAATGCATGTTCGTTGGCAGATTGGTACAAGTACGTCTGTGCCTCACGATCATTCTCCAGGAAAAGACGAGCTAACTGGCTCACCTCTCGTTCCGTTTCCGGTAGGGGCAATATCTGCTCACCTGCAAACGGATTAGAACGGGTAGCCTCCTGTATAGCAGTCGTCCCGGGGAAAACTGGTGCATAGGCCAATAGACCACCTACTTCATTCAGATCTAAATTCAAGGTGGTGGTCTGGGCCTGATTGTAAAGGCTCACCGACGGGGCGTACTGAATCTGGTAGTTCTTGATCAGGTAGGGTAGGGTGCTATAGTCGAGCTCGGCCATGTCGGCGGACGATGTTAGCAGGGCCTCAAAAGGTAATTGAAGTAGAATGCCATCTGGTACGAGGATCAATCGGTCTAGGCCAGCCTCGATTCGATTTGGAATTAGCAGTCGCCCCAGTTGTTGTGCTTTACGAATATAAACCCGATCCAGCTGTTGGATGATGCCCTTGTTAAAGCCACGTACATCGCTAGTGTAGCGTTTGGGTAAATCTTGACGGACCAGGGTAGCTTCGCGCTTCGTTATTTCAAAACGGTAAAGATGATTGGCAGTCGTAAAGTAACTTAAGACTAATTCATTTTGAGGTAGGGCAAACTGCACGGCCTTCAAGTTTGGCAACTGCTGATCGTGCCGTAGTTCATAATAGTCTGGATAATCATCCTGATAGCGTTGTAGTAGATCGCTATACGCCTCCTGACTTTCGAATAGTTTTGCCGATACCGTACGGCGTTCCAAGCTGTCGGTTAAGTTTGTCAACTGACGTTTGTAGTAGCCGATTTCTGCCTGGAGGCTAGCTTCGAGAGCGGGCAACTCGGGAGGTATTCCTGCAAAGTATTGCGCTTCGTTGGCAGCAATGGATGCGAGCAAAACATTAGCCTTGCTGCGCTCTGAAAAGAAGAATGCTTCTTGCAGCCATTTGTCATCTCCTGTCATCGAGTATAGGTCATAGCTTCCTGCTACGGCCGCTGCTGCGGTACGGTACACGTTCCTGGCCAAAGTGATCTGATCTTCTCGACTACTCAGCTCTCGCTGTACGCCATCTAGTAGGTGCATCGCCTGCTCATAGTGTTGTTGGGCAAGTTCATAAGCAAAAGGTGCTTCCTTCCCCTGACTGCGTAAAAGCTCCGCTTTCAATAGGAGAGACTCCAATAGATAGTCGTAGCGTAAGTAGCCCTCCAATTTCGGCAGCGCATTGATGTCTTTACCGGAAAAATTAGCGTGGTTAGCTTGGAGGGATTGTTGTACCAACTCCAGAGCTTCTTCGGTATTATCCCTAGCGTAGGCAATACGGGCTTTGGTAATGAGTGTGTACGCGAGTTGGGGGTGGCGATCACTGTGGAGCTCTTGTTGTATATCATAGGCAGTTTGTGCGTGCTCTTGCGCTTGTGTATACTCACCTAATGCCAGGTGAGCATCGGCAAGGTTGATGTGTTCGTTGGCTAGGTCACCTTTGAATTCGTCTAAGGTCTTCCATATGGAAAGGGCTTTTTCGTAGTAGTTTTTTGCTTCTTGCCAATCATTCATTTGAGCAGCAACTACGCCTAGGTTGGTGTAATTGTTAGCGATGCCTATTGAATCATTTAGCTCCTGATTAATAGTCAATGACTTCTCATGAAATTGAATCGCATCATGCAGGCGACCCTGCGCGGTGAGTACAGTAGCTATATTACTATTTATCACTGCCAACTTCTTTTGCGGAGGTTCTGGTTGTTCCTCATAAATCCGCTGAGCCTCTTGATAGTATCGTATGGCGCCGTCATAAGCGCTATTTTTCTTTTTTGTGACGCCAAGATTAAGGTACAAATCTGCAGTGAGAGGATGTTCACTAAGCCCATTATGCTGTAGAATAACTAAGGCTTCCTCAAAGTGCTTAATTGCTTGACCAGACAGCCCTTGCTCAGCCTCACAATTTGCCATGTTAATGAGTGTTAGACCGATCTCATAATGCATTGGCCCAAACCCTTCCTGCTTAAGTTGTAAAGCTTTTTGATAAGTTAGAAGAGCAGCTTGATGAGCATTCATTTTATAAAGAACATTTCCGAGGTTTCCTTGGATTTTTCCCAGATCACCACGCCCAAACTCGGGTAGTTCATAGCTGTTTGCAATCGCTTTTTGATAGTAGGTGACAGCGGAGTCAAGTTTGTTCTCATGCTCGGCGATCACTCCAATTAAGTTGTATTCTAATATCGGGATTATACCTAGTTCTTCGGCGCAATCCTTGCTTAGCAGGCTATAAGTTTTTGCTAAATCTATCGATTGGCTGAACCAATATAGTCTGCCCAGTTGGTACAATACTTTACATCGGTAGGCTTTGGTGTCTAACGGCCAATCTTCCGTCTGGATTAGGCTATCCAAGTGATGCAGATATTTAGCGGAGTCGTCGAAGAAACCATATTCAAAGCATTGCTGTACAAATGGGATTGCCCTATCCAAGAAAACTCCGAAATCATCTGGCATACTTGCATTTTCCAATCCTTCAAGCATAGGCCATATATCTAACAAGTCATCTGAAGCACGAAAAGCTTCTTCCAAAGCGACCCAACTGCTATCGAGGAATAACTGGCGGTCACTTTGACAGTTCAGTGAAAGGCTCGAAAAAACTCCCACCAACCCAAGGAGAGCATACCGGAAGTGTTGCTTGATTGTCATAGTGATAGTTTGTTGAATTGATGGGGCGATTTATATACAAGATGCGTATGGAATTACAGTTGTTTGAACTAGACACTTGATATTGTTATTCTTCCATCTTTCTCCGGATCACCTACCTCAAAGGTGAAGTCTCCGCTGTCTTGTGGATTGATGGTAGGGGCAACTAGTGCAAAGATGTTGATAGCGTTATTTGTTGAATTGATGTCTCCCATATGGAGGGAGTGGTCTCCTGCATAATCCGGTTTTATGATGCCTAAAATCTCATCACCATCACCACCTGCAGTAATGTGAATTCTGGTTTTTAATTCTATGCTCGGTCTGCGACGCTCCCGACGGACCTTGAATTCAACCCATTCCATCGGGTGCCCTGTTTCGGCATTCCGGATTGGGCTAAGTGATATATGGTATCCTCGCTGGAGTTCAATCACATTGCTGGGAAGAAGGTAACTACTTCCTGGCCGGTCACTAAATGCCGGTGCTCCCTCTTCCTCTTTTTTTTCGACAGTAATACTAGCAACTTTATCAACGTTCAAAACTCCGGGCTCACCAGCTCCTCTCCCAAAAGTATAGGCGTCCGCATATGGGGCCAGATTCGCCCTGTTTTGCCATTTTTGACTCCGAAGGAGAAGATAGAAGTAGACCGTGGTAAACTCGTAACCATCTCCTTGTGGTTGCCATTGAAAATGTGTTTGACCATGTCTCCGGCTAAACGTTCGGTGTAGATATGTCTGTGTGACATCAGGGTATCCTGTTGGAACAGCAATCATACCCATCCGGACATTGTTGTGAAAAACCTGGTTGGTAATGGTGTAAGTCTTGCTAGGATCGACGATAAATTGAGCAACGGAGCTAGCGTCAACTCTAACAAAATCAGTGGCTACACGAATAGGCATAGTTGAGGGGTTTTAGTGATTGTTCGAATTTATGAATACAAGGTCAGTTGCTCCGATAAAGAGACATCAGGCAATTACCAGCAAAGCATGAAGGTTGTCATCTTGACAAGTCCTGCTGCCTTCAGGCTATTGGTCTGTAAGACCTCGCATTTAAGATACTAGGTGCTTCTTCAGGAGAAAACTGACTAAACACTTGAGATAGTCACTCTCCCATCCTTCTCCGGATCTCCCACCTCAAAGGTGTACGTCGTCGATCCATCCGGATTCTGAGTAGGTGTGGGTACAACCAGTGCAATGAGATTATCATTATTGTTCACGGTATTTACGGCACGTAGCGGCAGGGAATACCGATTGGTATGATCCGAATCGATAATACCCTTGATCACGTTCCCATCAGCGCCGGAGATGATGTGTATGCGAGCTTTTAGCTCAATACTTGGATGGCCTACCTCGTTACGGGCATGAATTTCGGCCCATTGTAAGGGCGTAGAATTATCCATATTGGGGCCGATGCTGGCTACATAGCCGGGAACGAATTCGATCAAATTTGCCGGTAGCGGAATGGAAGTACCAGGAACGCCTCCAACTAAGTTCTCCGTTTGAGTGGCTGTAAGCTGTACGGAAAGACTAGCTACTTTGTTTCCGGGCAGGTCGTTGGCTTCGCCATCACCCATACCTATGTCGAAAGCCCTTTTATGTGGGGCCGGATGGGTAAGTGTGCCATCCTGCCAAGGAAGAAGTAAATAGAAGTAGAGTACCCCAAAGCCAACACCTTCTTGTGTCGCATGCCACTGGAAAGAATTATTGCCAAAAGAGAACTCCTGATGGAAGTAAGTTTTTGTACGACCCGGGAATTCATCACTCGGAATGGCAATCATTCCCATCTTCACGTTACGCTTCAGTTGGTCAATGTTGATGTTGTACGTCGTAGTAGGATTTATGAGCATTCTAACGATCGAATCAGGGGCGATACGAACGATGGACGTCGCTTGGGCGATAGGCATAGCATGTACTTTTACGGGTCAAAAAATGTGTATATAAGCGGTATGATTGACAAGGTTCATTGTCAATCAGGTCTTTGCATAGCTTAATGTCGTTGGGTTCGGTTTCCTCTTTACAAGAACAAGGGAAAAAATCGAAGACTGGAAACCGGAGATTATTTTCTCGTGGGGTACAAGTCAAATCTACAAAATTCTGACTAAGTCCACCAGTGGGCTCGTCGAGTTTTGGATCATATTCGTCGTGTTTGGTATTTCTTTACTCGCCATTCTAGACCTGCCGGCGGTGAAAAAATAGGCAAATCTTCTTTTGATAGGCAGGTCCATTTATTGTTGGATAATCCGTTAGCGGAAGTCCCTATATAAATAGGTGTAGAGTAAGTGTACTTGGTCTTTATGGCCATGATAAATGGTGAATTTTGTGGGTCTAGTTTGGGTAGGAATAGCCTTGTGTGAGCTTCATCTTTGCCGAAAAAGTGTATATTTTCAAACAATATCATCGCTCAACTGGTCGAGTTTCCGGTCAGCTTTGTCGAAGTCGGAGATACGATTATTCGCAAAATATCCACTTTGAATTTCAGGTTGGTGGCCGCTGAGTGCCGCCGATTGTTCATTATCGCGAAACCATGTCAAAAACTGCTCGTCCTTATCGGTTATGGGTACTTACCAGTGTGAATGCCCTGCTAATGTTGCTATTAAGCTTCTACTGGCTGAGCTTGCCCTATACTTTCGGGGATGAGGCTTTTCTCATTAAATGGACGGCCTTAACCAAGAAGAGTCTCTTAGGTATAGATCCTAAGCCAGATCCGGAGTCCGTACTCTTTGTTGATATCTCGAAGAGCAAAACAACCTTGGATCAGGAAAATGCTTTCGGAGAGCCAAGCCCTTACCACCGGGAGGTGATCACCGATCGCAGCCAGTTGGCGGAGTTTCTGGATATGATTGTTCCATACAAGGATGAAACTCGGCTCGTATTGATGGACGTGTTGCTGGATTTGCCGAGCAAGCAGGATTCCGTATTGCAAGCGAGCATTGATAAACTGGGGGATAAGGTTTTGGGTGTTTCTCATTTGGATGATACAGGACAGCCAATCACCACTGTTGTTCAGTTCGAGTCTCAGGCGCTGGCTACTTATCGGGCGGCGCAAGACATGTTCTTGAAGTACCCTTTGGTATTTAATGATAGCTTGTCGACAGTTCCCTTGTTGATGTACGAAAAACTACACCAACAGTCGGTCTCGCATGACGGGGGGCTGTATCGATTTAAGGAAGGTGTATCCTTGCCGGCTCCAATTGTCGACTTTAAGGTTCGTAATAGTGATTTTCGCACGGGCCGCAGCCTTGGTGAGGAAAGCAACTTCACGATCTACAGCATGGGAGACATCCTGGAATCCAGAGCCTTCATGGAGCCTGAGGACCAGGCAGATTACTTTCAGGGAAAGCTTGTCCTGATAGGTGATTTTCGCAATGATTTGCACGATACCCCTTTCGGAAAAATACCGGGATTACTGCTCATTTACAACTCATATCTGACCCTAGAGGGGCAGGAAAACATCGTTTCGTTCTTCTGGCTACTCCTCTTGTACGTTACCTTTTGGGTGATGTCTTGGAGAGTGTTCAAGGATATCGATGTTGTTAAGCCAAGCTGGTTAGTACGCCTCTTTAAGAGCAAACTTGGTGTCTGGGTGTTAAATACTTTGGATGAGGTTGTTATCCTCATCTTGCTTACGATATTGTCCTATTTTCTGTTCAATATCCATATTAATGTTTTGATCCTGCTAGTGTACATCAAAGTGGTGGAGTTTAGCTGGGATCGCTTGCCCCGATTAAAATATGCTATGAATAAAACTGCCGAATCATGAAAAATCTAATGCTTGTCCTCGTGCTTTTGGCGGCTATTAATTTGAGTGGCCAAAACTATTATGTTATTTCAATCGTCGGAGAAATCTATGCAGGAGAGAAGATGTTGTCTCCTAAGGATCGCCTTTCCCATGATACGCAGCTGCGTTTTGTTGGTGCGGAGGCTTCGGCCTATCTGATGTCGCCCAGCAAAGGGTACTTTGTGTTGAGTGCTAAAGAAATCTATCCGGAAGGTGGGAAAGAATTTCTGGTGGCGGTCAAAAACGCTTTGTTACCACCGAGCGAGTTGAAGAATACTGCGATTCGCGCTGGTTTCAATGCCGATGAACACGTCACCATTGAAGACCACTACGATTTACTGGGCTTCTTCCGTGGAACCATTGCCTACCTCGATACACTCGTCTTTGAACTCAATGAAGAGTTTCTACCGGGCGAAGAGACCCGCATTGAATGGGTTAGTACCAATGGCTCGGATACCTTACGGCGGGATCTTACATTAGATGGCCAACGCTTTATTATGGTATGGCCGCAAGAACTAGCCGAAGCAAATGCAAACTGGGAGCATCAAATCATTTGCCATCCATGGTATGTGGAAGATGAGCAGGAACCTTATTCTTTCCAGATCGCTACACCTGCTCCTGAGGAGCTTCGCTCAGAATTAGCAGCACTTCGGGAGATCACCGAGGTGGAAAGTGATGCCGCTTTCGTGGCGGAATACGCTACGCCTTATGTGATCATGCGATACGGTAAGGTGCACCCTGGGCATTTGAAGGGGTTGGTGGGGGAGTAACAGATTAAGGATACAAAAGCCCGTC
>CAJXOS010000200.1 GCA_913057725.1 uncultured Lewinella sp. | reverse complement strand
CGGGCTTCAAATGCCTCGCGCATCGCATGCGTCGGTCCTAAGTCAGCATCCAAGGCATGCACTGCTGCTTTCTGCGCAAATGCATTTGCACCGCTAGTAAACTGGCCCTGGAGTTTGGCACATGCCGCTGCAATAAAGGCCGGTGCGCCAATGTATCCGAGGCGCCAACCAGTCATGGCGTAACCTTTGGCAAATCCATTTACGGTAATGACACGGTCTTTAATGCTTGGGATAGTACCCATACTCACATGCTTGCCCGTAAAGTTGATGTATTCATAAATCTCGTCCGCCACAACATAAACCTGTTCGTGTGGGGCAACCACAGCAGCAATTGCTTCTAACTCTTCTTGTGTATAAACCGACCCCGAAGGATTACAAGGAGAAGAGAAAATGATCATCTTGGTACGATCAGTGATCGCGGCAGCGACTTGTTCTGCAGTGACTTTATAGTCTTGGTCAATTCCTGCTGCAACAGGCACAGAAACTCCTCCATTTAGTTTTACGATAGCGTCGTAGGAAACCCAGTATGGGGCAAAGAGAATTACTTCATCTCCCGGGTCCAATAGCGCCATACACAGGTTGGCAATTGACTGTTTAGCACCAGTAGAAACTACAACTTGGCCAGGCTCAAAGTCAAGGTTATTGTCACGCTTAAACTTGCGTACAATGGCTTGGCGCAATTCTGGCAAACCTGGCACTGGAGTGTACTTAGTATATCCATCATCCAAGGCTTGCTTAGCAGCCTCTTTGATATGGTCTGGTGTATCAAAATCGGGCTCACCTAAACTCAGGCTAATTACCTGGTGGCCTTCTGCCGCTAATTCTCTAGCCATCCGCGCCATTTTTAAGGTCGCGGACTCTTCCATGTTTAATACTTTCTGGGATAAGATTTGCTTCGTTACAACCGCCATTGCGAAATATTTTAAATGTTTTGGCGCAGCAATACTCGCTGTCGTTGGTGGAATTTGGTGTAAAGCTACGCTAAATCTACACGTCAAAGTCAGCCGACCGTCATTACTTGGAGAAAAATGAGCGGCTTTTTAGCTGATTTTTTACGATCCCAAAGATTTGGAATCTTACTTTTGTGCTTTATGCAGGTACAAGCCGTACCTGATCATCATCTATCTCGTACAGGAAATGGCGAAGCAGTCAGGCAAAAACAAGAAAAGTAAATCTTCTAAGGCGACAGCTCGAAAGACCCCGGCAGCAAAGAAAAAGGTGGCGTCCAAGCCGGCGCCCAAACCTATTGTCATTCCTGAGCTATTGCAACGCATTGGTGCGCGGCATTTCTGGTATGCCTTTGGCGCAGTCGCGTTAATCACCCTTGTCCTTGCCTTGCAGTCCGGTATTAATGGTGATGATCTTTACCAGGTGGACTACTCGGAAAAACTCATGGATTACTACGCAACCATGGGGCAGGATACTGCTGCTTTGTTTGTGGAGAAAGGCAATATGCACTTATATGGAGGGCTTTTCGAAGTTGTTGCTGGTACGACCAATCGTGTTCTCAACTTAGAACCACTTTCTTGGCCTTACCATGTAGTCCGCCACTTCTGGATTGCCGTCTTTGGGATATTTACCATGTTGTTTACTGCTTTGACGGCGAAACGCTTTGGTGGCTGGCCAACGGCTATTTTGGCCTTGATCTTCCTGTTTCTGTCGCCACGGTTTTTGGGGCATTCCATGATCAACCCCAAGGATATACCGTTTGCTTGCGGCTATATGATGTCTATCTATTTCGCCTGTCGATGGCTAGACGAGATACCGAAAGTGAGTAAAGCTACTTTGGCGGGGCTAGCCGGCGGTATCGCTATCGCAGTAGCTACTCGTGTTGGTGGACTTTTGGCAGTTGCTTTCTTTGGCCTCTTTGGAATTATTTCCTTCCTTTTGAAGGTTGGCCAAACAGAAGCCAAGGAGCGCTTAGCCTTGTTGGGGCGCTATGCTATCTATGGCTTCATTCCTATTGTTGTAGGTCTGGGAGTCGCCTTGTTGTTCTGGCCATTTGCCTTGGTTGATCCTGCGGCTCACATCTCCGAAGCGCTGGCGGCTTTTAGTAATCTCAAAGTAGAAATTCGAGTGTTATTTGCTGGCGATAATGTGATGTCAAGTGATGCTCCACCCTCTTACTTCTTCCAGTGGTTCTTCCGGACTATTCCCATGTTTTCCTTGTTAGGATTGCTCGGAATTGTATTTGCAGGCCCATTTCTTTGGCGTCGTTATCGGGATTACCGCCTATTCTTCCTGTTGTTGGCTGGAGTTTTTCCGGGAGTATACATTGTGCTTAAGGACAGTACCCTGCATGATGGTTGGCGACACATGATTTTCGTTTACGCGCCGCTAATCGTACTTATCAGTTTATTCTGGAACTACGTTTTGGAACAGGCTCTAAATAAAGGCAAGAACTTTAAGATTGCAGGATTGGTAGCCTTAGGATTATTACTGCTGGAGCCAGCCAGCTTCATTGCTGGCAATAGCGCATTTCCGTACATGTATTTCAATCCGGTTTACGGAGGTGTAAAGGGTGCCTACGGTCAATACGAACTAGACTACTGGGGCGTAAGCGCAAAAGAGGCTGCCGATTGGCTAATTGACGAAGGGCGTATCCCACAAGGAAATGACACGATTAAGATCCTGACGAACTTCTACTTCAATGTAGATCGTTATCTGCGGAACCGCTTTGATGGTAAAGTAAGAGTTGATTATGTAGCCTATGATAAACGATTCGATAAGGAATGGGATTACGGCATTTTTGTAAACCGCTTTATTGATGGATCGCAGCTGCGTAATGATGGTTGGCCAAGTAGTCGGGCGATACATACCATAAATGTTGGTGGAAAGCCCGTGTGTGCAGTATATGAACGAGGACAAGACTTTGCTTTCCAAGGACGGGCAATGGAAAAAGCTCAAAATTGGGCGGGAGCGATACAAGCCTACACGCAAGAAACTGCCGTATATAAAGACAATGAGTTGGCTTGGTTAGGACTTGCCAATTCCTCTATGAACACGGGCAATTTTGCTGGTGCACAAAATGCAACCGAACAGGCCTTATTAGTCAATCCAGCATTTTCTAGTGCATTCTATTACCAAGGGATGATCAAATTCTATCAACAGCAAAGAGATGCTGCTATTCCACTCTTTGAAAAGGTCGTAGAGTTGGATGAACGGTTTTATTTAGCACACTTCTTCCTGGGGCAGATATATAAGGACCGCAACGACTTGACCTCCGCCTTTAACTATGCACGTCGCTCGATAGAGATTAATCCTCGATTCAAACAAGGGTACCTATTGATGGCTGAGATTTATGACCGGAATAATAACCCGCAAAAAGCCCAGGAAATGCGGAATTATGCCAATTCGTTTTAGTATTGGTTCAAAAATAACCCTTCGATATTATTCCGGTGAATACTCTAAAAGCACTCCTTATCATTCGTTTATTTTATCGCATTAACCGGAAATCGAAAATTTATTTTTTCACCATTGCTTAAAGACCTCCGAAACAATAAATGAATTACAAATTATTATTCCCCACTTACCGAAATCGCTATCAGTTTATCAAGAGCTGCTTGGCCTCAATACCTGGAGACCAAGCAAGTCGGAAGATGCTTAATCTGGGTGCTGGTGAGGGAGATTATGATGCAATGATTGCCTCTTTTGGTAATCACCTTACTTCCTGTGATTTGAATGCGGCTGATGTAGCCTATGCGCAGGCATACAATGAGGGCAACGAGAAAATTTCCTATCAAGTAGAGGACGGATTAAACTTGAGCTTTCCTGATAATCACTTTGATGTCATTATCTGCATTGAAGTAATCGAGCATGTGGGAAAGCCGGAACAATTACTCTCAGAGATCAGTCGGGTACTAAAACCTGGTGGCCATCTTTTGATGACATTTCCTCGACAATCATTCCCCTGGACTTATGATCCTATCAACCGTTTCTTTGCACCTTTAGGGGAGAAACGAGTGAGTCAGGGCGCTTATGCATTTGGCCATGATTATCTGATCAACGACGAGGCCTTTGGCCAGTGGATCGCGGAGCGAAATCTGGAGGTGCAGAAGCGTCGTCCTTTGAGCCGTCATTTGGTTGGACTATTGGAAATGTACTGGACTGGGATTGTGCAGCAAATATTCAAAAGTAATACTGGAAATTCAAGTGAGACGGCTGATTCTGGCTTACGGATGCGTCCTAGTAACCGGGACCCGTTGTCAGGGAAACTAGTCGATGTATTACTATTCATTGATGAAGGACTATTCAGCTGGGCAAAGCGTTCTGTGGGGATGGGATATGTGTTGCAACTGAAAAAATGATCATTATGAGATTTATGAGATATAGCCGCTTTTTACTTAGTGGAGTTCTAGTAATGCTCTTGTTTGCTTGTGGTGGTAGTGATGACCGATTAGCTAGTTCGTCCTCGCCTAAGCGACAGCCATTTTTCGACTTCTTCAACGACATTCGTTTGGAGGTCTCGGAATTGGAAAATCAATACTCTCGATTGGACGGTTTTACTGCGGAGACAAAGAAGTTTTTGGAGAACCGCACCGCACAACAGAAATATAAGATTGGTGGGTTCTACTTTGAAAAGGGACTGAATCGCGAGCAAGGTGCTCACGACTATGCTGATCGTTTCTACCCGGATGGTGCAGTGATTCATTGTATTGTTTATCCACCGGATCAGCAAGGGATATGGCAAAATCTACTTGGGTTCAACAAAGGAAAAGGAATACAGGTAGGCCAGAACTATGTTTACTACCAGGTGTTTACCGCACAACCAACCGATACTGATCTCGAAAATAAGATCGAGGCCATCATTGAACGTAATATGGAGAAGCACGCCGCAAAGATTGGTGCGCTCATTTACTAAGACTATTAGCCCTCAACCACTTGATTTATGCAAGACAAAATTCAACTCCTCGAAGAAAAACTAGCCGCCGCTCAATTGGGTGGAGGACAACATCGCATTGACAGCCAGCACAAGAAAAATAAGCTGACTGCTCGAGAACGTGTACACTTCTTCCTTGATCCAGGGTCCTTTGAAGAAATTGGCGCTTTGGTCATGCACCGTAGCTCAGATTTTGGCATGGAAAATCAGCGCTTTCTAGGAGATGGAGTAGTTACGGGCTACGGAACGGTCAATGGCCGATTAGTCTACGTCTATGCACAAGATTTCACCGTTTTTGGTGGTTCGTTGTCCGAAACACATGCCGAGAAAATTTGCAAGATCATGGACTTGGCTATGGAGAACGGAGCTCCTGTTGTAGGGCTTAACGATTCTGGTGGAGCAAGAATTCAGGAAGGCGTGAAGTCATTAGGGGGCTATGCTGATATCTTCCATAGAAACGTAATGGCGTCTGGCGTTATTCCGCAAATCTCTGCTATTATGGGGCCCTGTGCCGGTGGTGCTGTGTATTCACCAGCCATGACGGATTTTTCGATTATGGTAGAGGAGAGCAGTTATATGTTTGTTACTGGACCAAACGTAGTGAAGACGGTTACCAACGAGGAGGTGACAGCGGAGGAGCTAGGTGGAGCGATGACGCATGCTACGAAGTCTGGTGTAACGCACCTTACCGCGGCCAACGATATTGACTGCCTGGCAAAAGTGAAGCAACTCTTAAGTTATCTACCACAGAATTGCGAAGAACGCCCTGCCTCACTTCCTTATGAAACGACTGCAGAGGTGCGCGAGCAGCTGGCGGGCATTATTCCTGATAATGCGCAGCAGCCATATGACATGCGAGATGTTGTTGCGGGCATTGTCGATGAAGACAGCTTCATGGAAATTCATGAGCACTACGCTGACAATATCATTGTAGGCTTCGCACGTTTGGGCGGACGGAGCATCGGTATCATCGGTAACCAGCCCTTGAGTTTGGCCGGTGTACTGGACGTGGAATCCTCGCGGAAGGCGGCTCGTTTTGTTCGTTTCTGTGATTGCTTTAATATTCCAATGCTGGTGTTGGTTGATGTTCCTGGTTTCCTACCTGGAACCGATCAGGAATGGAATGGTATAATTGTCAATGGTGCTAAACTGCTGTACGCTTTCAGCGAGGCTACCGTGCCGCGTATTACGCTTATCACTCGTAAAGCTTATGGTGGTGCTTATGATGTAATGAACTCCAAGCATATCGGTGCCGACTTGAACTTTGCCTGGCCAACTGCCGAGATTGCGGTGATGGGAGCCAAGGGAGCGTCAGAGATTATTTTCCGGAAGGAGATTCAGGCGTCTGATGACCCTGCTGCGATACTAGCTGAAAAGGAGGCAGAATACCAAGCGAAATTTGCTAACCCATACCTGGCTGCGGAACGAGGCTTTGTGGATCAAGTGATTGACCCTAAGTTCACTCGTCGTAAGCTGATGAAAGGGTTTGCGATGCTGGAGAATAAGGTTCGTAGTTTACCTAAGAAGAAGCACGGTAATATTCCCTTGTAAGCCTTCTCCAATTTCCAATAAAAGACTGAATTTTAGTCGCATTAGAATGCTGACTGCAACTGTAGCAGGAACGGCCCGTGTAAAGGTTACAAACTACTTACTTGGTCATTATCCTAACGATAATTCTGGTAGTGCTACCTTATTGCTACGATAGCTTCCTGTTACCTTGGGCGCCAATGTAACCCCAATATCTATGCGATATTTTTGCCGTTGCCTGTTTTGTTGGTTTTTTGCTGGCCTGTCATTCCTGCAAGCTCAAGAATGCAACTTTCCATTACCGCCCTCCAATATCTGTGCAGATGCTCCACTGCTCTGCGATCTTGATGGCTACTGCTCAAATAATATGGCTGCTACAGATTCAGGTACGCCTAATGCATTTTGTGGTATCGTGGAAAACAACAATTGGGTAGCCTTCCTGGCTGGATCTGAAACTTTCACCTTAGAGCTTACGGTGAGTAATTGCAATTTTGGGACAGGCTTGCAAGCACAGATATTCTCTACGGCCAATTGTGACTTTTATACTGCTGTTTCGAATTGTATTGATCCTGCAGTAACCAGTGCTACACTCACGGCAACGGACCTTGTTATTGGTGAACGGTACTACCTCATGATAGATGGTAAAGGTGGGGATGTTTGCGATTATTCCCTTCGATTATTGGATGGAGAAACGCTTTCGCCCGCCAATGCGATTATTGAACCTGCAGGTGCATTATGTGAAGGGGAACAACTAACGCTTAACTCCGTGGGCGTTTCTGCCAATCCGAACCTGGTCTATGAGTGGTCAACGAGCACCGGGAATATTCTCGGCGAAGTTAACACCACTAGTGTTACTATTGATGCTCCCGGGCAATACCAGCTCAATATTAGTGATGCTGGCGGTTGTGCAGATTCGGCCTTTATTGATATATCATTAGAGCCTTTACCGACATTTACTATTTCCGATCCAGACACGCTAAATTGTCTTACTGGTTTACAAGTAACCTTAGAAGCCCTTTCTACGGATCCCGCTAATATTTACAGCTATGATTGGTCAACCACGAATGGGGTTATTGCTTCTGGGGCAAACTCGGCTAACCCAGTGGTTACTCAAGCTGGAACCTACTTTGTGCGCGCCACGAATTTAGCAACGGGCTGTTTTGCTGAACAGAATGTGCTTGTGACGGCGGATGCCGCTACGCCCGTTGCCAATATTGTGGGAGGTGCGGAACTCAATTGCGTCATTGATACGATTGTCCTAAGCAGCTTGGGATCATCGAGCGGAAGTCCATTTACTTATCGTTGGGAGACCACGGATGGGGATTTACTTGGGGCAACAAATTTGTCAGAAGCCACACTGGCTACTTCTGGAACCTATTCTCTGGTTGTTCGTAATGAGCAAAATGGATGTGAGGCGATTGCGACTCAAACCGTCATCCTTAATGATGCAGAGCCAGAATCAGCACAACTGAGTGTAAGACAGCCATGCTTTGAAGAAGCTAGTGGTGGAATTCTTGTCCAGGAAGTTGTAGGTGGTACTGCCCCTTATGATATCACCCTGTCCTTGGCGGGAGAGCCGGCTCCATTTGAAGGGCTGTTGGCGGGAGAGTATCTTTTATCCATTGCTGATGCGATTGGGTGCCAATGGGATACTACGATCCAGCTCATGGAGCAGGCAGCGTTTTTTCTTGATCCTGGGCCTGATATTATTACTGGTCTAGGTTGTGAAGTGACTGTTTCTGTACTTACCAATCGAGCCCCCGCTGATATTGAGCAAATCCGTTGGGAACCAGCGATTGACTGCGATCAATGTCTCGACTTTGTATTCCTTCCAATGAATTCTACCTTTTTTCAATTAGATGTCGTGGACATCAACGGCTGTAAAGCGGATGCACAGCTTATGATTACGGTAGAAAAAGATAATGACGTATTTATCCCTAATGCCTTTTCACCTAATGGCGATGGTCGTAATGATCGTTTCTTTATTCAGTCGGGAAAAGCGGTTGATGAGATCCTATACTACCAGATTTATGATCGTTGGGGAGGTCTAGTAGCAGAACAAGGTCTCCATGCTCCGGATGATCCTGCTTTTGGTTGGGATGGTAGGATTTCCGGAGAGCCCGCTCCTGGCGGAATTTACTTGTATCAAACAGCGGTTCGGTTGATTGATGGAACGGTGCGGAATCGGTGGGGAGATGTATTATTGATCCGCTAAAAAACAAAGAAGCCGATCCAACCAGGACCGGCTTCCAACATGTTCATGGGATTAAAAAAAAGGTTGAAGCACTAAAGACAGCCTAAAGATAAGGAAAATGCTGATATGTCAAAGGCTGATTGACAACATTTTCTAGGCTGTAAGTGCTTAAAGTCTATTCTGGTTGATGAGCTCTAAGAGATCATCTCGATAGTTTTTCCCTACTGGTAAGTGCTTAGCTTGACCCTTTTCTTGAACCTCAACCATGTTGCCCATTACGGCGTCAATCTTGCTGATGTTCACAATGTAAGAGCGGTGAATACGACGGAAGATATGACTTGGTAGCTTCTCTTCCAGGCTCTTCATCGTTTGGAGGGTAACTACCCGGCTATCGGTCTGGCGAATGATTACGTAATCCTTTAGGCCTTCGATGTATACCACATCGTGATAGTATACACGCACTAGTTTTTTGTCTGCCTTGACAAACATGAAGTCTGCTTCTTTTTCAGCCGGACTTGCTACTGGGGCTGCGCTAGCTTGTGCTCCTTTGCGCTTCAGTTCAATTTGCTCCACCGCCTTATTAGCCGCCTTTAGGAAGCGCTCTAAGGAAATAGGCTTCAGTAGGTAATCTAACGCATTTAACTCAAAACCATCTACAGCGTAGTTCGAGTAGGCAGTAGTGAAAATCACCACTGGCGGATTGGCCAGCGAGCGCAGGAAGTCAATACCCGTTAGCTGCGGCATTTGGATGTCCAGGAACATCAAGTCGATGTCATTGGAGCGCAATGCTTCGTTCGCCTCAAGCGCATTACTGCACTTCTTTACGAGATTCAGATCAGGAATCTTTTCAATGTATGTCTCTAGCACATCTTGTGCTAGCGGTTCGTCATCAACAATTATTACGTTTATCATCAGGTATCATTTTGTCAAGTGGATGCTGTGGTGCTTCAATATAGCTATTCCAAGTTAATGCTCAAATGTACGGCAAAGGTATTAGGGTTGTTGCTCACCCGGAGTTCGTAACGATCGGGGTACAACAGGTTCAGTCTTCGTCTTACGTTTACCAAACCGATTCCTCCGCTTGGACGATTGTCCGGGCTGGCAATGGTTTGGCCTTTACTATTTTCAATCTGGAAATCAACCGATTTCTCGTCGATCAGCAGAATGATGTCAACAAATCCTTCTCGAAGCTGCGTATTCAAGCCATGTTTGAAACTGTTTTCCAAGAATGGTATGAGTAGGAGAGGAGCGATCTGTTGATCACCAATGAGCCCTTCTACATGAAAATTGATTCGGATATTATCGTGCTGTCGGAGACGCTCCAAATCAAGATAGTTCTTTAGATAGTTCACCTCCTTTTTCAAGGGCACTCGCTTCTCATTGCATTCGTATAGCATGTAGCGCATCATCTCAGAAAGCTTAATGACGATTTCGGGTGCTTTGTCGTCTTTCTTAAGGGTTAGCGCGTAGAGGTTGTTCAGCGTATTGAATAAGAAGTGCGGATTAATCTGACTTTTCAGAAAACGCAGCTCTGACTGCATGGTCTGAGTTTGCAGCTCTTGTTTTTCTCTTAGGTTCCGAAACCAGTCCGTGACAATTTGCAATACAGTAGAGATTCCACCCACTGTGAAAGTCAGGACAAAATAAAGGTCCAGGTTGCCAATCAAGCCCTGTTGTAAGTGTGGTTCTGCCTGAAAGCGGAAATAGAAAAAGATGACACGTAGCGGCGTAATGATAAAGGTCGCCAGGAGCAATAGCATCAGGTATGTCCCAAACCGCTTTCGAGTGAGATAGTTGGGTATGAGGTAGAATAGGTTGAAATAGACAATGAGGGCATAGAAGCCAGTATTGACTAGCTCATTAAACAAGCGAGCGCTATTACTTGATCCTGATTCGTCAAAATAGAGTAGGAGTAATAGAAAGGCCAGCCAGAACAGCAAATGATAGGCGATGCGCCCAAAGCGGCCGTTAATCAGAGCAGACCACTTCGGGGAGGCCAACATACTTAGGAATGCTATTTTCATACTGCGCAATGATGGCAATTATAAAACAAAGTTAGTAGTGCCTCCTCACTTGGATGTCATTTATTAGATTAAATTCCCCATTCACCAGACAACCACAACTTTTCCTTAGCTTTGCGCTGAAAATTTCGACCCCTATGGCTTATCAGCAAAAAGCGGTATACGACGAAGAAGTGACGGAGAAGCTGAAAGACTTCTACGGCGATATTATCGGCGAGCTTGGTGAAGATCGACAGCGCGAAGGACTGGTTAAGACGCCAGAACGAGCAGCCAAGGCAATGCAATTTCTGACGCAAGGTTATGAGCAGGATGCAGAGCAGATTCTTCGTTCGGCAATGTTCCGCGAGGACTACAGCGAAATGGTAATTGTAAAGGATATCGAACTGTATTCCCTCTGTGAACATCATATCCTTCCATTTTTCGGTAAAGCACATGTTGCTTACATCCCAAATGGTTATATCGTTGGATTGAGTAAAATTCCACGCGTAATTGATGTGTTTGCTCGTCGATTACAGGTACAGGAGCGATTGACCGATCAAATTTTGAGCAGCATTCATAAAACGCTTCAGCCAAAGGGAGCCGCAGTAGTTATTGAGGCTCGGCACATGTGCATGATGATGCGCGGCGTACAAAAGCAAAATTCAGTAACGACCACCTCTGCTTTTACCGGCGAATTCCAAAGGGCGGAGACCCGGGCAGAATTTTTAAACCTGGTCAGTGCCGATTTGCATTGAAAGAAGGCTCCTTCAGGAGCATAATCAGAAAACTTCAAAACGAAATCAACCATGAAAGCCTACGTTTTCCCCGGCCAAGCTTCCCAGTTTGAAGGTATGGGCAAAGACCTGTACGAAAGTAGCGACCTTGCCAAAAAGCTTTTCGAGCAAGCCAACGATATCCTTGGTTTCCGCATCACAGATGTGATGTTTGAAGGCTCCGCTGAAGACCTCAAGCAGACGCGGGTGACTCAGCCTGCGGTGTTCCTGCA
>CAJXOS010000199.1 GCA_913057725.1 uncultured Lewinella sp. | reverse complement strand
GTTGCAGGGAGCAAGTGGAGTAGTGAGCTATACGCTGCAGAGTGATAAGTACACTGCTACAAGGCAGATGATAGTGGTGGAGTAGGATCCACCCCTAACCCCCGCTGACGATAAATGTCAGGGTCTAAGGACTCCTTTCAAGGAGGGGGATACGAGATGATTTAATCGAGTGTGAAAATCCCGGATGGTAGAGATGCTGTCCGGGGTTTGTGTTTTTGAAGGAAGGGTGGCGGGTGTCAAAAAAATGAGACTCGCGGGGTAAATACAACAACGCAATAACACTAGATATTTACTCTTTGGCTTGAGTTCTTTGTGAAGACTGATACAAAAATTGTAAGACAGCTAGACCTCCCCAAACTAATGCTGCAATCTTGTCATGGTGTAGGAAATTATTGAATACACCATGGATGAAGTAGGTGCTCAGCCCAAAAAACGACCCAAGAGCTAAGGTCATCTCCCAGGTAGATCCTAGACGGATAAGTTCCAATGAAGTGAAGAGAAAGGCGAGGATCAGCAATACCCAACTAAGCAAGCCAAGAATACCGGATTCAGAAAGAGCTTGCAGGTATTCTGAATGTGCACCTCCTCCCATGCCCGGACGATGGCGACCAAACTCCGTAACGCTTATTGTAGTCATGTCGTCCTCTCTTTGATAGGAAAGGTATTGGCGTTCGTAGGTTCCTGGACCGAAACCATGGATGGGGCGATCTTTAAACATCCGCCAAGCACAACTGTATCGATTGAGGCGCTCTAGGTTAGAGACATTATTGTTAGTATTCAGTATAGAGCTGAGGTGCTCTATTGGGTTCTTTGCCGTAGAGGCATTACTCTGGATCTTGTTTTCATTTGCAGGAAGCTGCAAAGTGAGTAAGAGGATGCTACTTCCGCCGATGATTGAAAGTACAAGTAAATGCTTCAAACGCAATCTAAATATCCATACGATTAAGGCACCAATGCCGGCCAAAACTGCACTCAGCCAAGCTGCTCGCGAAAACGACAAGTAAAGGCCAACTAGGAGGAGTAATCCACAGATACCAAAAGTGGCTTGTTTGAGTTTATGCTTTGACAAGCTGATACTGGGATAGATGAAACCAAGCAGTAAGAGTGCGCAACAGCTGTATAAAGCATGATCGAAATAGAAGGGACGGGCCGTCAGTACAGAAGCATCTATCCGGAAACCGTACTGGCTGTGTTGGTACCAAGCATATGCAAGTATGAGCAGAAATCCTAGTACGTAGGTGCGGAAGACAGCAGTTAGCCTACTGGCCTTATGATCAAAGAAAAGCGGTAGCATATGGAAAAACACCCACCAGTGAACTCCAGCTATGAGGCTATACTTGAAAGACACCCACGGTATTGTAGAGGTCAGACTCGTAACGAGCATAATCGATATGAAGACGAGTCCTGCAAGTCCAATTGGGGCTAGATAGAAAGACCTTGACCAAAAACCATGAAGCAAAAACCAAGTTAGGGAGAGGAGCGTAAGAACACCTAGAATAGGTTCTGATGGCAGGTTGATCTGGTGCATACCAGCGTTAAAATCAATGCCGATGGAAAAAGGTAATGATACAAATAGCAAAATGCTTAGAACACTAAGTAGACGGTAGAGTAGGGGAGACCACTGCTGATTTGTGCGGTATAGAAATGGAGCTAATCCTGACAGCAACGGAAGATGATTTGCATATCCACAGTGCTGCAAATAGGCTTGGTCTGACTTTCGGTCGCCATAGCCGTAGCGTGCCTCCTTAGGGTATTTGGATATATATGGCAGAATACGGCGCTCCTTTTCCAAACCATAACAGTTTTCACCGACAATTTGCCCATCGTAGTGATTATCCACGACCGCAAATTGGGTCGAAATAAGATCATAGCCTTGCTCTTTGCACCATGCTCCCAACCATAAGTCAGAGGAGGCGCTGAGGATAATAATTTCATGCGCTTGAGACTCATGCCAGGCAAGTCGATCTTTGGCCCCTTGGAGAAGAACACTTGGGATCCAGTCTAAGCTGAATTGGCGACCTAGTTTTTCTAATTCATGAGCTGGGATGTCAGCGAAAAAATGAGAGAATATGATACGCTTTAATTCATCATTCTTTACTTGGCCTGCGAAATACTTAAAGATGGATGGCAGGTGAAGTAAGAATCCCCACAGGAATGCTCTCCAGCCACGGACGAACTTAATGAAAGCAAGAAAAGAGTCGGCGGTGGTGAGTGTACCATCAAAATCAAAAACTGCGATGCCCTTCTTAGCACTCATAGGCTAAGGCGTTTGAATATTGGCTCTGGGATATGTCGGATGATCCACATGATGATCCGCCAAATGGGCTGGTAATAAACGACCGACTGCTGGTTCTTATAAGCAGTGAATATTCTGCCAGCCAGTTTTTCTGGTGTTGTGGTAAGGAAAGGTGGTGTTACTCGGTCTCCCAGCATTTTCGTCGAAACGAAACCGGGAAGAATTGTGCACACCTGAATACCAGAAGCTGATAGTGCTTGCCGGAGCCCACTCAGGTAGGCTGTGAAACCCGCTTTAGCAGAACCGTAATGATAGTTACTAGCTCTACCTCTTTCACCGGCCACTGAGGAGATGCCAATAATGTGCCCAGATCCTCGAGTTTGCATACCTCTTGCGATGTGATCCAGAATACTCACCATTCCCACAAGATTGGTGTTCAGAACGCTCATGCTCTCTGCTGAGTCAACAGGTGTGTTTGTAGGCTCTCCTAGAAAACCAATGGCGCTTAGAACCACATCAGGCAGCGCAGGTAAAGACTCATAAAAATTTCTATGCGAATCAATTTGAAGTGCATCGAAGACTAAACACGTGGCCTCAATTCCGTGCTCCTGCTGAAGGTTTGCAGCAAAGGCAGTTGCCAAGGGAAGTGTTTCCTCTCTTGAAGTAAGGATGAGCTTGTATCCAGCTGCTGCAAAACGAATAGCGCATGCTTTACCAATATCGGAGTTTGCACCTAGGAGTAGTAATGTTGGCATAACTCAAAGATCGTAAATCCGCTGTGACTGCAAAGACTGAAATCGTGTTCCGTTGTTGGTTGCCTCCGGATACATCTGCTTAAATGATTCAGCTGGCAGTCGAGCATCTTTGGTCAAGTAAACTCGGCCTTCGTATCTGATTACTATTGGATCTAGCTCTCCTAATACCTGGCGTGCTTTTGCTGTATTCTTTAGGTCAATAGCCAGGGAGTAACCGGGCATTGGGAAGTCTGTTGGAGCAGAGCCTGATTTATTCGAACCCATACGCTTTAGCACTAATAGATAGGAGTGTAGGCCAGACTGATGTAGATGTACCAGTATGCTTCTGATGCATTCCTCTGCTTCAGTAAAACCAACCACAAATTGATATTGCAAGAGGCCAGCCGGACCATATAAGCGATTCCAATTACTAAGGGCATCAAGCGGGAAAAAGAATTGGCTGTAATGTACCACTTGGCCACTATTGGTCGGACGGTTCTTCCACTTGTATAGCGTATTATTTAGCCACAGGCTCAACGGATTCATTAACCAACTTACGGGTAGGCGTGGAATCCTTATGGAAGGGCCCTGATGAACGACTCTAGGCTCCTGCTGGAGGCCGGTAGGTAGCTCACTAGCCTTACATGATTGTCCCATCAGGAGAGTCCCTGCTCCAAGTTGCTCTATGGATACCAGGCCGTCTAGCCAGGCGACTAGATAGGGCATCTCTTTGTTTTGTTCAAAGAGCCGAAGCATATCTGATAGATCGGTAGCGACTTTAGCCTGCTGCCGGTAAAAAGCCGTCTCTATGGGGGCAAGTTGGAAGGAAGCTCGAAGGATGATACCCGTTAGTCCTAATCCTCCAATGGTATCACGAAATAGAGCTGGTTGCACATCTCTCGAGCAAGTTTGGACCTGTCCATTGGCATCTAGTAATTCCAGGCTGAGAACGTAATCCCCAAAGGCACCCATGACATGATGGTTCTTACCGTGTATATTACTAGCGATTGCTCCACCGATTGTAACCATCCTAGTTCCTGGAACGACAAACGGAAACCAACCTTTGGGAATGATGTGCTGAAGAAGTTCATCAATTAGAAGACCAGCTTGAACTTTAATAACTCCATTCTCTTGGTCAAAATCCTCGATGGCGTTCATCTTCCGAGTAGAGATCACACTTTCTTGTAAGGCACTATCACCATATGAGCGTCCATTGCCACGGGCAATTAATGAGGTTGAAGCATTGGTTACGTAGGACTGAGTCTCCTCTGCATTACTTGGCTGTACAACGTCACTATCCACTTTGGGGTATCGGCCCCATCCCTCAATAAACATTAATGTTAATATTTTTTACTCAGATGAAATTTTCTTTTCTTTCTTGTCAAAACACTTATCTATTAGCTTAATTGAAGCCCATTATAGAAGCGTTTTTCCGTAATCGCAGCATAGGGGATTGCCTTATCACGAAACGACTTAAAGGACTCATAGACCCGAGCAGAGTAGGGGTCTTCCTGAACTAGGTCCTGAAGTACTTCCTCCGTCAAGACACGGAATCGCTCGATCACATCATCTGGATATTGACGAAGCTCGACACCTTTCTCAACTAATCCTACCAGAGCATCTGTATTCCGTTTCTCAAATTCCATCCAGCACCATAAGTGTGTTTGGTAGGAAGCAGCACGCATAATGGCTTTTAGATCAGGTGAGAGTTGATCGTATTTTTCTTTGTTGGCAAAAAACTCCAAAGCGGTACCTGGTTCATGCCAACCCGGTGTATAGTAGTATCGAGCAATTTCATTGAAACCCATGGAGGTGTCATGGTATGGCCCCAGCCATTCGGTAGCATCAATAACGCCGCGCTCCAAGTTAGTGTAGAGTTCACTACCTGGCATCAATACCTGCGAACCACCTGCTGCCTCGAATACCCGCCCACCAAGACCCGGGATACGCATCTTAAGCCCTTGGATATCAGCAATGCTGTTGATTTCTTTATTAAACCAGCCGCCCATTTGAACGCCTGTATTACCCCCCAGGAATGGTACCAGCCCGAATTGTGCGTATAGCTCCTCCCAGAGCTGCATACCTCCACCACTGATGATCCAGGCGGTATGCTGTGCGGCATTTAATCCAAAGGGTACCGATGCAAAAAACTGTGCCGCCGGAGCTACGCCTGCCCAGTAATAACCTGCACCTGACCCCATTTCCGCACCACCCGCACGAACGGTCTCAAATGCTTTAAGAGGCGGAGCCAGTTCGCCGCCACCATAGACGGTGATCTTCATTCTGCCAGCAGACATTTCCTCTACCAACTTGGCGAATAACTTACAGGCTTCATCCAGAACTGGAAAGTTCGGCGGCCAAGTGGTAGTCATTTTCCATTCGTAGGTCTCACTATTGGCTAGGGTGGGGGAGCCACCTCCCTTTTGGGCCTCCAGGTCTCCAGTCAGTGCACGAATGGCAAAAGGTAAAGAAATGGTGCCCAGAGCAAGGGCTTTGAATATTTTGCGGCGGTTCGACATGGTGGTTGCTTTCTTTGAGCAACTAATATAGGGATTTCAACATCAGCTAGACGCGATCCTCTTGGAAGGATAAAATCATACAAAAAGTAGTGCAATGAAACTTGTTATTAAAATATTTGTTTATTTTTAGTTGTAGAACGAATAAACGGTTGCTGCACTATTATGGCTTCTAATCACACCGAACTTTCCGCTGCGGAGCGCCCGTACCAAAAGGGTAGGGGAGCCCAGATCAATCCTACCTCCAAGTATGAGGCTTTTGTGTATGACAATACCAGTGATCCAGAGGGAGAGTTTCCTACGGAATACATAGAGGTGCACCCCAAAACTATCCTCAATAAAGTGGATAGTCCGGACATTGGTTTTTCCGTTTCCCTAAATCCGTACCAGGGCTGTGAACACGGCTGCGTATATTGTTATGCACGAAATACGCATCCCTATTGGGGCTATAGTGCTGGCATGGATTTTGAGCGAAAGATTTTGATCAAAAAAGATGCGCCCAAGATCCTAGCTGATACGATTAAGAAGAAGAGCTGGAAGACCATACCCCTCATGCTGGCCGGTAATACAGATATCTACCAGCCCGCGGAAAAGGAGTATCAGTTAACTCGCCAGATTCTTGAGGTGTGCTGGAAGTACCGATACCCAGTTGGCCTAATTACTAAGAACAGTATGGTCCTTAGGGACTTAGACATCCTCGAGAAGCTAGCCGCAGAAAATCTCACCCATGTTTCTATCTCTCTGACCACTCTAGATGAAGACTTGCGGCGAATGCTCGAACCCCGAACAGCTTCTGTAAAGCAACGCCTGAAAGCTATTGAAGAATTAACCAAAGCGGGTATCCCGGTTAATGCCATGCTAGCGCCTATCATACCCGGACTGACTGACCATGAGATTCTGCCCATGGCGAAGGCCGTAGCAGAAAAAGGGGCTATCTCTATTGGCTATACACTAGTGCGTTTGAACGGAGATATTGGAATGATCTTCGAAGACTGGGTCCGTAAAGCCTTGCCCGATCGTGCAGATCGGATTTTGAACCGTATCAAGGATTGCCGGGGCGGGAAACTAAGCGAGAGTCGCTTCCACAAGCGCATGCGCGGGGAAGGTGAAATTGCGGAGATGGTGAATCGTCAATTTAAGCTAGCTAAACAGCTGTACTTCAAAGACCAGGAGTGGCCCGCATACAACCTGGATCTTCATGAGCAATTTAAGGATGGGCAGTTGAAGTTGTTTTAGTCTATATGCTTCAAACATCTTTCTCGATTTTGAAAGAAAGGAAAACAACAACAAGATTAGGGGTCGCATCACTTTTAGGCTATGCCGATTTGTCTTTTAGAAATGTACGATTATTGTCACGCCCAACGTATATTGCTCCCACTTTGGATTACTGAACAGATATGCGCTTACTCTTTTTTCTTAAACACAAGTTTTCCAAAGGATGAGAATTATTGCAACGCTCCTTTTTCTGGTTGTTTTTCTAACTTCTAATGCACAATGCCCTCCTGGCAATGTGATTCTTCGTTCCCAGGCAGAGGTGGACGCCTTTGCTACGGACTACCCTAATTGCACAGCGATCAATGGCCTTTTGCAAATCGGCTTCGAATTTGATCAATCTGACATTACAGATCTTAACAGCTTGTCGGGTATCAACTCGGTTCAGCACCTGACTGTTCGTGTCAACCCTCAATTAACGAACCTTGATGGACTTTCTGCGATAACGTCGGTAGGGAACCTGATACTTTTTCAAAACGCCGTCTTGACGGATATAAATGGTCTATCAGGCATTACTACTATTACCGGAGATTTACGAATCCAAGGCAATGTTACCTTGCCGAATCTGGATGGCCTCGGCAATCTGTCATCACTAGGTGGAGACCTCTGGTTTCAGACCAGCTTTGCCTTGGCAGATATAAGCGCCCTGACGGGACTTACAACTATAGGCGGTAGCTTGAAAATCCACGGTGGTAATGAGTTAGTGGCCGTTGACGTCTTTTCGAACTTGACTTCTGTAGACGGTAATCTTGAAGTATGGACTACATCGCTGACCAATCTGGACGGCTTTTCGGGGGTAACCTCTGTAAATGGTACAGTGGATCTCTATAATAACGATGATTTGACAGATATCAGCGGAATTGAGAATATCGCCCCGGAGACGATCACATTGCTATATCTCCAAGATCACGCACAACTATCAAACTGTGCACTGGAGAATATTTGTAATTACTTAAGTGTAGAGGCTAATGCTACAAATATCTACGGGAATCTTTCTGGCTGTGAATCACGTGACGCCATTGAGGCTGTCTGTATTGTCCCTACCAGGAATACTGCATTCTTGGATATTAAACTATTTCCGAACCCAACAAGTGGGATGCTACAAATAGACCAGATCGCACCCGAACAAGTTATCGTTTATGCTCACCTGGGACAGGTCATAAAGAGGTTCTCTAGGCCAGGTCAAGTGTTAGATATAAGCGAGCTACCTGCAGGAATGTATTACGTGCAAATCCTGGCAGAAGGCCACACGTATATGGCAAAGGTAGTTAAGGAGTAAATAGGGTAGTGGTGGACCCCGGCTACACACTGTTAATTTTCTCAGAGGGTTTTACCTTTGACCTACCTTAGTTCGGTTACCTAATGGATCGTAATTCAATTAAGTAGGAAAAGAGGAACTCAGCATGAAGAAGTATTTAGCAGTCATTCCAGTATTCGTTATTGCCATGTGGTCTCTTAAGGCTCAATGCCCCGTGGGGAATGTTGAGCTGACTAGTCAGGCGGAGGTAGATGCTTTTGTTGCTACGTATCCGGACTGTACTGCCATAAACGGCTATTTGCAAATTGGGAGTTATGAAGCCAGTACTGATATTAATGACATTTCTGGCCTTAGCAGTTTGACTTCCATCGCAGAAGGTCTTGATCTGCTCTTTAATGATGACTTAGTGGATTTGAATGGTTTGCAGCAATTGACAACCGTCGGCGGTCGACTTTTTATCGGCTTTAATCCGAGCTTGATAGACCTGGATGAATTAGCGAATCTCACAAGTATTGGAGCAGGAGGACTATTTATCGAATCCAATAATGCTTTAACGAGTATTAGCAGCCTAAGTAACCTAACAATTATTCCTGGATCGCTAAGCATTAGCTCCAATGATGCGCTAGTGACTTTAAGTGGCTTGGATAATGTGACCAGTATTGATGGGCTCTTAACTATTCTCGATAATGATGGCTTGCTAAGCATTAATAACTTGCAAAATCTCACTTCGATTGGAGGAACACTTTCTATACGATTCAATTCGGTGCTGCCAAGTTTGATGGGCCTGGAAAATATTGATCCAAGCTCCATTGCCGGCCAGGGTTTGGTTATTAAGTTTAATCCAGAATTGTCAATTTGCGAGGTTGAAAGCATCTGCAATTACTTGGGGGTGGCGATGAATGTGGCAGATGTTTCCGGGAACACCACTGGTTGTGCTAGTCGGGAAGAAGTGCAGATGAGTTGTCCGGTAGTATGTCCAGAAGGAGATGTAGCCCTTACGACCCAAGCAGAGGTAGATGCATTTATTACTTCCTATCCTTTTTGTACAAACATCAATGGACACTTACACATTGGCCCCAATTCCGGATCCTCTGATGTCTCAGACTTAAGTGCGCTGTCGGCTATTACCCAGGTAGATGATGATTTAAGAATTGCCCTGACAAACGTGGTTGACCTTGATGCATTATCAGCGATCGATTCCGTGGGAGGTGGAATAGTGGTTTCTAGTAACCCTAATTTAACTGACCTTGATGCATTGACAGGGATTGCGGCACTGGGCGGTGATTTGAGGATTGGGTATAATGAGATGCTAACTAATGTAGACGGATTATCTGATTTGAACGCCATCGAAGGAAATCTCTATATCACCAGTAATCCTGCATTAACGAATTTGGATGGCCTATCAGGTGTTGTTTTTATCGGAGACAACCTGGGGATCAATGGTAATACAGCCCTCGAAAATGTGAATGGACTATCCGCCATTGACTCCATCGTTGGCGATTTGAATATTTCTACCAATAGCGCCCTGACTGATCTAAGCGGCATCTCTGGCCTAAGCTACATCGGTGAAGATCTAAAAATCAGAGAGAATGACCTGTTAACGGAAATACCTAGCCTTCCCAATATCAACTTCATCCCTAGAGAAGTCTGGATAACCAGCAATCCCGCCTTAACGAGCCTCAGCGGGCTTTCTTCTTTGACAGCTATTGGGGAGGCCTTACTCATCAGCAGTAATTCATCTTTGACGGATTTGAGCGGACTAGAAGGGATTACTACGATAGGTGAAAATCTTGATATACGTTCGAATGCTGCTTTAGTCGATGTGAGTGCCTTGGCAAATGTTACTTCCGTAGGCTACAATCTTACTTTCGGTTATAATGATGCTCTTACCCATTTAGATGGACTCGAAGGGATTACCGCAGTGGGCTTCAGTTTGAAGATCTTCTACAATAATGCATTGACCAATCTGAATGGACTTTCTGGTCTAACCTCCATAGGAGGCGAACTGAGCTTATTCCATAATGAGGCGCTATCGGACATCAGTGGCCTGGCAAATATCGATGCGAATTCGATTACAGAATTAGAGATCGTCTACAATGACTTGCTTTCGGATTGCGCTATTCAGAGTGTTTGTGATTATCTGTTGGTGCCAGATAATGAGACATCCTTTTTCCTCAATGCTCCGGGGTGTCAGATTCGTGCTCAGGTAGAAGCTGCCTGTGTGGTATCCACTACAGATATTGCAGCAAATGATATTGAGCTCTATCCGAATCCAACGACTGGTCATTTGCAATTGACAAATATTGCTCCGACGCACATTGCGGTTTTTTCGGCCGAAGGGCAACGTGTAGCCAATTTCCAAGGTAGTGAGTTAGATTTAAGCAATCTACCTGCTGGGTTATATGTGCTACATCTAACGGCAAAAGAGGGTACTTATGTGGCGCGCGTGGTAAAGCAGTAAATGGGACTTATATACAATTAGAATGACTAACACAATTTGGTATACCGCACGGAAAACGTTTGATGCTGAATATGGAGTAGAATTCAGTTGGGATAAGTACATCCAATGGTCTAAGTTGACCCATTTGACAGAATTGGTATCCCTTGACGGGATATTGAATGAATTGGCATTCAAACCAAATTTTGACTCGAAAGAAGATTGGAAGTATTTCGTCACTGATGAACGAATGATTACCCAGTTCTTCAACTCGATGGATTATGTTCTTGAAAAAACTAAGGACATAGCGTATTTCAATCTATTAGCCATCATTAAAGAACCTTATGAATCAAAAACGGACCTATCAGGTAATTTTGATTTTATAGGATATGACTTGATTGAAAGAGGTGGGAATGTAAGTGCTTTGACCAACTGTGGGGGATTTGATGAATCATTTCTACCAAGTGATTTAAACGAATTAGGATTAATTCATGAGTGGGCAAAAGCTAAGAAGATTCAAAAGGACCTAAAGATTAATAATCCAGCGGAACCCCATGCCGACTGTTATTTGTATGAAGTATGGAGGCATAAGACAATAGGAAGAAAGACCAAAACAAGCATATAAGACTGTAATAAACTAATGCTCTACACATCGCAGATGCTAGAAGTTGAACGAATAAAAAGCGGGTGCCAATACTAGATTGGCACCCGCTTTTGCTTTCTTGGTAAATGCTCTAGGCTATCCCATGCTATAGAAAAAGCGCTCCGCAATTACTTTTCCCTCCTTCACTTCGTAGATACACATTTCTTCGGCGAGTTCGCGTACACCATCCTTGCGGGTAACATCGATTCGCATCCCTACACTAAAGAAGTTTCCAAAGACGAGCGGGTCCGAGACAACAATCTCGTGAACGGTTTCCCAGTTGCCGGCATGGGCTTCACCTTTAGCAATTAAGGCGTCCACACCTTCGGTCATGCGATTGGGCACGCCTTCCATCTCATATGCTTTTGCGTCAGGAGCGAAGAGTTCACGGTAGGCGTCATTCCAATTGCCGACGCGGCAAATTTCAACAAGGCGATTTGCAACAGCTTCAATAGTCATAAATAGGTGATTTTGAATTAATTAGGTATACAACTAGCAGTGTCACTAGCGGATGCAAAAATAAAACAAAAAATTTATAAAAACAAAAAGTTTTATATTGGACTAGCAAGGAATCAGTAGAGTAGGGGACCTAAATGAA
>CAJXOS010000198.1 GCA_913057725.1 uncultured Lewinella sp. | reverse complement strand
CCGGTACAGCCTACTTCTGGGATAAATTCCAGCAAGCCGTTGTAGTGGAGTGGGGCAATAACAAAGTACTCTTACGCACAACAGATCAAAGCGGTATCGCCTACGTAGACGATGTAGAAGTGACCGCTTCAGAAGAAAAAGAAAGCCTACTCCAAAAAGCTTGGGCTCAATTTGCGAATGATAGCTTCTGGCTATGCGCTCAAATGAAAGCCTTTGCCCCTGGTACCACAAGGGAAATAGTCAAACTTGAGGACGGGAGTCAGGGGCTCATGGTCCACTATAGTTCCGGAGGCGTCACTCCTGGTGATAGCTACCTCTGGCATCTAGATGAAACTGGCATGCCAACATCTTGGCAGATGTGGGTTAATATCATTCCAGTAGGTGGGCTATCCTTCACCTGGGAAGACTGGACAAATGATGAGAAAGGCCACATTGCTAAACAGCACACTGGTAGCCTATTCGGTGTTCCAATTGTTGATTTGGAATTCCCTGAGATCAGCTCGGCGAAGAATCCACTAAGACCGCTCTGGAGATAAGAACAGCTCTTAGGCTTGCTCTTCCTTTAGCAAAAGATCAATCTCCTCCTTCACAAACTTTCCGAGTTTGTGCACATATTCTCGGGAGAAGTTGAACTCAATACCGGCAGCATCATAGATATCGCGAATGCTACGCGTATACCCTAAGCGCAAAGCCGTCCGATAACGCTCAACTGTACGAGCTGGATGTTGCCGGTACTGTTGCCAAATAGCAATGGCACCAAGCTGTGCAATTCCGTACTCGATGTAATAAAACGGTACTTCGAATAGGTGTAACTGCTTATGCCACAAATGCGTTTCGTAATCCTCTAGTCCCGCATGGTTGATATGGGAAGAGTTGAACTCCCGGAAAAATTCTACCCACTTCTGCTGGCGGTCTTCCCGGTTATGTTCTGGATGGGTATAAACCCAATGCTGGAATTTATCAATTGTTGCAATCCAAGGAAGCACCTTCAGAACATTTTCCAACTGTTGCAGGCGTGCCCGGCGCAAGGTGGCTTCGTCTTCGAAGAATACATCCCAATGGTCCATTGTCAGCAGCTCCATACTCATTGCTGCTAGTTCTGCTACCTCTGATGGCACCCGACGCGTAAAGCTCAATGGTAGGTCTCGTGTGAGGTAAGAGTGGACCGCATGACCACATTCGTGTAGGAGCGTTCTCATGTCGCCAAGTGAACGACTGGCATTCATGAAGATGAATGGCACCCCGGTCATCAATAGTGGCATATTGTAACCTCCCGGGCGCTTACCAGGACGTGAATCCAAATCGAGATGCCCCATTTCGCGCATCTGGCGAAGTACAGCGCCAAACTGTGGGTGAACCCGCTGCAAACAAGTGCTTGCCTTTTTCACCAGATCCTCCATATTCATGAATGGACGGAGCGGCTTCTGGCCGCTGGTATCCACATGGAGATCCCAAGGGCGAAGTTCCTCTAACCCCAGGTCCACTTTTCGGTGAGCATATAACTGATCTACCAAAGGCAAAATCTCATCGCGGATAGAATCGTGGAAGTCGGTACAGTCCTCTGGCTCATAATCAAAGCGGCCCAGCTTACGGAAGCGATAGTCGCGAAAGTTGCTGAAGCCTGCATTCACCGCTATGCGATGGCGCTTCTTGAGCAGGTTATCATACAGTGATTCCAGGTTCTCCGCATCCTGTAGAATACGTTGATTGATCTTATGGTAAACATCTTCGCGGTAGACACGATCAGGCTCTTCCAATAGCGCACTGGCCTTCTGCAGCGTAAGATTTACTTCATTGACACCAACGGTCATCTCCGAAAAGATCTTTCCGTGTTGCTTGCTTTCTAATTGCACCTCCGTTTCAAGCTCTACATTTTCCTCCCGGAACAACTCTACCAAATTCTTGATTGCACGTAGGTAGATCCCAAAACGAGTAGGATCCAACTGGTCTCGCAAGGGATGATCGACCAACTTGGAATTCAGCTTAAATGTATAATCAGCAATTTGAGGCGACAACTCTTTAATGGCGTATTGATAACTCTCTTGCGCCTGTTTATTAGAACTGTCACTGGAAATATTGATATAGCGCCACGCGAAGGACTCGCTGACGAATGCGTCTAGTTCACTGCGATCTAACAACCAATCCTCTAAATTCTTGAGCGTAAACAGCTGACGCTGCAATAGCTCTTCATAGAAGGGTTGTAGCCGCTCCCATACGGTAAGCTTGAATCTGCCAGGCAGATAAGTCCGTCGCCTTGCTCTCGGGAGTGCGGTTGCTCTCATAAGAATGACTTGTTGCTCGTGAAAGGACCAGGCCTTTCCTCTTGAGACTGTCAACCGCTACGAGGTGGAGATAAAACTTATTCTTCTTCCTCAGAATCAGTTAACAGTCCGTTTTCCTTTAAACTGTTAAACCATTTGATGACTTTCTTAACGTCACCAGGATATACGCGATCAGGGTCATAGTTTGGTAGCACATCAGCAAAGTAGTCGAATAACTCTTCTGACTTTGCGGAAGTATCTACGGGTGGTCGATCGTCAAATTGATCACGCATATTGCGAAATACATTCGCCAATTCCACGGAATCTCCATCATCGGTATAAATAGCTATGGAACCGAGGGGGGTAAATTGATGCTTACGCGAACTGACGAAGCGTCGTTTACCCGTCTCCAGGTGCTCCACAATCAATCCATTGCTACGGTTTGCTGCCATTCGGTAAAGTCCAGGCAAGCCACTTACGGCAATCAGATCGTCCAGGTTCATACACTTGTGATTTTTTCTGAACCACAAAAGTACAAACTAATGGGTGATGAAGAAGTCCGAATCCAAAAAGTAGGTATAATACAAAGCCCGAAAACGCTGAAAACGAATCCTGACGTACTGAGGTTTGTATGTACTGATTAGCCGCCGCCTGTCAGACAGCTTGGCAAGTTCAGTGTAGAAGGGTTAATAAAACCGGGTGAGTGGCTTTATTTTGTGCTCTCTCAAAGCTCACTCAAATGTACAGCTTTTTGGCCAAAGCCGAAATATTTGAATAAGTAAAATACATTAAATACCGTTTTCTCAATCAAATCAACCATTCACCACTCCGAGAAAACACTTAATCATTAAAAATCTACCACTGAGCACCACCTTTCTTTGATCGCAAGCTTAACTGACCTTCAGATTAGGTAACAGTCATCAATATCAATACCGTTTAACATGGATCAAAGGCCTTGTTAAACGGTAATACTTAGCACCAATCGCAAATTAGATTAGTAGGCTATTAGCTGCTGAATTTGTTCTCTGAGTCGGTCTACAGGCAGGAACTGCGCCTCCAACTGACTAGCAAACGGCACCGGGGTATCTAATGACGCCGAACGTAGTACTGGGCCATCCAGATGTTCGAACAGATGCTCGCTGATGTAAGCGGATAATTCTGCTGCAACACCTCCAGTCATAGTGGCTTCGTGCAACAACAGCACCTTATTGGTCTTCTTAACCGTAGCGGCAATGGCATCATAGTCTAGCGGCAAAAGTGTCCGTAAGTCTAGTACCTCAGCATCAACGCCTAGCTCTTCGGCGGCAGCCAATGCCCAGTGCACGCCCATGCCGTAGGTAATGATCGACAAGTCCGAACCTTCGCGAGCAACACGCGCCTTGCCTATTTCGGTAGTATAGTAACCTTCCGGCACCTCAGCAGTGAGTTTACGGTAGAGTCCCTTGTGCTCAAAGAACATCACTGGGTTAGGATCGTCCAACGATGCAAGTAGCAACCCCTTCGCATCTTCCGGAGTAGATGGATAGACAATTTTTAAGCCCGGCGTATGGAAAAACCAAGCCTCATTCGATTGGCTATGGTAAGGGCCTGCCCCTACCCCACCACCGGTTGGCATACGCACCACTACATCGGCTTGTTGCCCCCAACGATAGTGAATCTTGGCGAGGTTGTTTACAATTTGGTTGAAGCCTACACTCACAAAATCGGCGAACTGCATCTCCACCATGGCTTTCCAGCCTTTAATACTCAATCCAAGGCCTATGCCCAGGATGGCACTCTCGCACAATGGCGTATTGCGCACACGTTCTTTGCCAAATTCCTCGACAAAGCCGTCCGTGATCTTGAAAACACCGCCATAGTCCGCAATATCTTGCCCCATGAGCACAAGCTTGTCATGACGGCGCATACCCTCACGTAGCCCTTCACTCACGGCATCTACAAAACGAATCTCTTTCTTGTCTGAACCGGCAGGCGCTGGTATTGGTGACCAGGGCGCGTAGATATCGCCCATTTCTTTTTCCAGATCAGCTTGAACAGGCTCTTCTGCGTAGGCAATTTCCAAGCCTGCTTCGATCTCCGCCTTGATCTGTGCCCTTAGCGTCTCGACCTTTTTCTTGGTCAAGACCTTTTTCTCTAACAAGAACTGCTCGAAATTTTCCAAGGGATCTCTCTTGCCCCACTCATCGAAGTGGCTCTTTGGTACGTATTTGGTACCGGAGGCCTCCTCGTGTCCGCGCATTCGGAAGGTACGGCACTCCACCAATACAGGCTCAGGGTTCTCTCGCAATTCGGCGGCTAGCTCGCGAATAGTGCGATAAACTTCCATCACATTATTGCCATCAATTATAACCGAGCGCATTCCATATCCAGCTCCCCGATCGGCTAGGTTTTCGCAACGGTACTGCTCGATTACGGGGGTAGAGAGACCGTAGCCATTATTCTCGATTATGAAGATCACCGGCAACTGCCAAACAGCAGCAGTATTCAATGCCTCGTGGAAATCGCCCTCACTAGTTCCACCTTCGCCGGTAAAGGCAAGTGAAACTCTGCCTTCTTGGCCCAACTTATTCGCCAATGCTACACCAGACGCCAATGCTAATTGGGGCCCCAGGTGACTGATCATACCTACTATATGATGCTCAGGCGCACCAAAGTGGAAGGAGCGGTCTCGTCCATTGGTATACCCGGTAGCTTTACCTTGCCACTGCGCGAAAAGACGCTCCAAAGGCAAACGGCGGGTGGTAAATACACCGAGGTTGCGGTGCATGGTGAATATGAATTCGTCTTCCAGTAAGGCATTCGTAGCCCCTACACTAATGGCTTCCTGGCCAATGCCGGAAAACCACTTACTGATTCTGCCTTGGCGCAGAAGGATCAGCATTTTCTCTTCGATCATGCGTGGGCGTAGCAGGTCCTCGTAAAGTTTCAACTGCATCGCCTTAGTGACGCCTTTCTTGTCAAACTGTATTGCCGTGGTGGTGGTAGACATGGATGGTTCTATTCTGCTCGTTTCTGAAGCCAGGTTTAAACAAAATTTACCTGGACGCTCAAGACTTCATTTTAAATTATCGGGGCAAAGGTAATAGACCTCTCGGACTGGGGTAAGGATCAGACCACTTTTCTACGGCTGAACGACGAAAAGTTCGTATTATTAAACCGCCTTGCACACTACTGAAAGAACGCACATGCAACCATCTATCGAGCGCCGTGAATTGCTCAAAAAACTAGGATTCCTCTCACTCGGCAGCACTGTTGGTGGGTTGGCCTGGGGAAAACCCGTCGACCGCACCCTGCATTTAGAGCCTCAGCAGCCGGAAACACCGCAATTATCCAAGACCATTACTGCCATTGTTGTTGGTGCTGGCAATCGAGGAAACGTCTATGGCAACTATGCCCTCAAATATCCCACTCAGCTCGATATTGTTGGCGTAGCAGAGCCCATCGATATTCGAAACGACCGTTTTGCTGAAAAGCATGCCATTGAAGACCAAAATCGGTTTGTCACCTGGGAGCACGTTTTTGATCAACCCAAATTTGCGGACGCTGTCATCATTACCACTCCGGACGACTTGCATCACGGTCCTGCTATAGCTGCACTGGCCATGGGGTATGATCTCTTGTTGGAAAAGCCAATTGCGCAGAGTTGGCAAGAGTGCAAGGAAATCTTAGACTTGGCGGAGCAAGAAGAGCGGATCGTAGCCGTTTGTCATGTGCTTCGGTACTCGCCTTACTATAAAAAGATAAAAGCGGTCATAGAAAGCGGTGTATTGGGAGAGTTGGTGAGCATGCAGCATTTTGAGCCCATTCAGCATATCCACATGAGCCACTCTTATGTACGAGGGAATTGGCGTCGGGAAGCAGATAGCAATCCGATCATCCTAGCCAAGTCCTGCCACGACATGGATATCATGCGCTGGTGGATCGACCGCCCCTGTGAATACGTATCCTCCTTTGGATCATTGAAATGGTTTAAGAAAGAAAATGCGCCTGAGGGTAGCACCAAGCGTTGCCTGGATGGCTGTGCACTAGTGGATACTTGCCCATATTCCGCTAAACGAATCTACTATGATCGCCGTTCCTGGCTCAGCCATTTCGACCTACCGGAAGAAGAACCCGCTCGTGGGGAGGCCATCTGGAAGAACCTCCAGGAAGGTCCTTACGGGCGTTGTGTGTATCATTGCGATAATGATGTACCAGACCATCAGGTAATGACAATGCAATTTGCCGATCAGATCACTGCTACCTTTAGCATGGAAGCCTTTACCCACTACCATGGCCGACGGACTCGAGTTATGGGTAGCATGGGAGATATGGTGGGTGATGAAACGGATTTGCTCATCACCGATTTTCAAACCGGAGAGCAAGAGAAGTGGAATGTGCATGATCATGTAACCTTAGATTCTGGCCATGGCGGTGGTGATTGGGGGCTCGTTAGGGATTGGCTAACCGCAGTAGATCAGCAAGATGTAAACTTACTTACCTCTACTCTAGCAGCATCTATGGAGAGTCACCTGATGGGCTTCATGGCAGAAAAGAGTCGTCATGAACGAACGATAGAAAAAATCTCACTCAAGTCTTAGTCACGTTCGAATTTAATTTTTGGACAATACTTGACTGAGCATTCAGGAAAATACAAGGAACAATAATCGGGAAACAACTTTATGAGTAAGCGAAAAGTAAGAATGGGAATGATCGGTGGTGGCCGTGGTGCCTTTATTGGTGCTGTACACAGAATGGCCGCTGCATTGGACGGACAGATCGAATTGGTTTGTGGAGCTTTTAGCAGTAATCCAGAGCGTTCTCGCCTCTCGGGTGAAGACTTCTATCTGGCACCGGAGCGTGTCTACGGTTCTTATGCCGAGATGATAGAAAAAGAAAAGCAGCTCCCAGAAGGAGAACGCATGGACTTTGTCTCGATCGTCACTCCTAACCACGTTCATTATGGCCCTGCTAAGATGGCCTTGGAAAATGGATTCCACGTGGTATGCGACAAACCATTGTGCTTCGATATGCAAGAGGCAGAAGACTTAGTAGCACTCGTAAAAGAAACGGGCTTAATCTTTGCGCTCACTCATAATTATACGGGCTACCCAATGGTGAAGCAGGCCCGTGCCATGATTCAAGCTGGCGAGCTAGGCGATATTCGTAAGGTAGTAGTGGAATATCCGCAGGGCTGGCTGAGCACCAAACTGGAAGATTCTGACCAGAAGCAAGCAGGTTGGCGTACCGATCCCAAACGCTCCGGAATTGCAGGCGCCATGGGCGATATTGGCACCCACGCTGAGAATCTGGCTGAGTACATTACCGGCCTTCAGATATCTGAACTTTGTGCAGACCTTACAGCCTTTGTTCCAGGCCGTGCACTGGACGACGATGGCAACGTACTGCTCCGTTTCAACAACGGTGCTAAGGGCATCCTCCACGCTAGCCAGATCAGCGCTGGTGAAGAAAATGACTTGAACATTCGAGTATACGGCACTAAAGGTGGTTTTCATTGGCGACAAATGGAGCCAAACACCCTAACGGTACGCTGGCTGGATAAGCCTGTTGAGGTTCGTCGGACAGGTGTCGGGGAATTGTACCCGAGCGCTGTAGCTCATGCACGCATCCCTGCCGGACATCCTGAAGGATACCTGGAAGCCTTCGCTAATATCTACCGGAATTTTGCCCACTGCGTACAGGCCCGAATAACTGGAACGGAGCCTGATCCACTTTTGACGGACTTCCCAACTGTTGAAGATGGCTTAAGAGGCATGAAGTTCATTGAAAAAGTAGTGGCCTCCAGTAAGAGCGATGCCAAATGGACATCAATGGACGATTAAACTGCCTGCTTTAGAGAAAAAGACCGCTAGACCTAAAAAGACTGACAAAACATACTCTCCTGTTCTTCGCAGGGCAGGATTATCTATCTATTCACCAAACCTATCTTTATGCGTTTACTCTACAGTTTTTCGCTTTTTCTGGCTCTGGCCGGACTCTCTCTTCAAGCTCAAGATGTCACCTTCTCGGTGGATATGAGCGGTGTTGATGTAAGCCCCGACGGGGTTTCTGTAATCTGGGCTTCTATCGATGCCACCTCATTAAATGAAGTGAGAATTGGAGCGCTGAGTGATCCAGATGGCGATCAAATTTACTCGGAGGCCTATTTTATTAGTGAAGACACCATTGGTTACTTCTTTGTTAATGGCGGATTTGATCCTGCTAACTTTGAGACGGTCCCTGACGAGTGCGGTGTACCAATTACGCTCTTTAGTGTAGGAGGCAACAGAGTTCGACCTTTAGTAGTGGACCAGCCTACAATCGTTTTGGAAACGACCTGTTTCTCTGGTTGCGGCCCTTGTTCTGTCACGGACTGTAATAATCCGGCAGTGATTTTCACTGACGATGCCAGTAGTTACGACCTCGGGCTCCTAGATCCCACTGGCCCCTGGCAAATTTGGCCTGGCCTGACTGAAGGTATTATCGTCGACACCCTAAACGGCGATAATGTCTTTGGCATTAATGGTAGCCCAACAACACAAGACGTCTACTTTGACACAGGGGACCTAACCTCCGGCCACTACTTTTTCTCCTGGAATCAATACATCCCGGCAGGCAACGAAGCCTACTTTAATGTGCAGCATCAGGACCCAACTCCTACAAATGGTTACTGGGCCTTCGATGTTTTCTTTAATGGCGATGGTCAAGGAGAGATACAGCTAAACGACAATGGTGGCACGGACGACACCGCCTACGGCTTTACTTATCCGGAAGATGAGTTCTTCTTCGTAGGCTTAATCGTAGATCTTGACAACGACCAGGCCCGCCTGATCGTAGATGAGTACACAGTAGCCTCTTTTGTATTCAGTGATGGCGTGGTGAACGGCAATATTGAATTTGATCTGAATCAGTTTAGTGGTATCAACTTCTACCCCATCGAAGCGAATCACGTTTGGTACCTGGATGATATTCAATGGTTGGAAATACCTGCTGCCGGCGATGATCAATACTGCTACACGGCCTCGGTGATCGAACCAGGAACGCATACAGTAAATGACCTAAGCTGCTTCGGTGGAGGCATCCATCACGACGATGGTGCAGGATTAGCTTCCCAGTGGTTCGAGTACACGCCAAGTGCTGATGGTTGGATTAGCATTAGTAGCTGTGAAGGAGGTGCTGATAGCCGCGGCTGGATTTTGCGCGGTGATTGCAACAGTCTGGAAATTGTAGGTGTAAATGATGACCAATGCCCTATCACGGAAGGATCAGAAGATCTCTATGCAAGCTATCGCGAAGCTGTCGTGCAGGCAGGAGTTACTTACTACATCATGTGGGAAGATGTATGGGATGCTACCGGCTTCGACTGGACCCTGTCCTTCTTCGACACCCCACTAGTAGAAGGCGATTTCTGTGAAAGTGCACAAGTGATAACTCCTGGGCAATACGAGATCACGGAGTTTACAGGTAATGCTGCAGTTACCGGTCCTATCATTGATAATACCAGCCAAGGCCGCTCCCCTACCCCTTATGCTCGCACAGAGTGGTACAGCTATACACCAGCAAATGATGGCATGATTACGATCACTAACTGTGAGTTGGCTGCTAGTGATACCCGTGTTTGGCTATACACCGGCGAATGTGGCACTTTGAGCAGCCTAAACCTAGTAGCCGTAAGTGATGACAATTGTGGTGATGGCGTATTTACCTCTGCTATTATCGACTTCCCAGTTACGGGTGGTACTACCTACTATATCGAATGGGACAACGGCTGGGATGATGACTTCTTCGGCTGGGAACTCATCTCTGATGCAGAAGCAGCTACCTCAGACATCACCTTCCAGGTGGATATGAACCTAGAGACCGTTGATCCAGGTGGTGTATTCATTGCTGGTTCCTTCAGTGACTTCAACAATGTCGCTATGGAAGATGGTGATGGTGATGGGGTCTACACAGCAACAGTAGCCGTTGAAAACAACTCTACTGCCACCTACAAGTTCAAGAACGGCCCTGACGGCTGGGAGCAAATTAATACCAGCATTGGTGACAACTGTACTACCGGTGATTTTGCAGATCGTTCCATTGACGTAGCAGAGATGGCTATGACGGTGGATGTAGTCTGTTTCGCTTACTGCGTAACCTGTGATCTGGTTGATGTTGACGAGTTGACTTTCCAGGAAGGCATCCAACTCTTCCCGAACCCAACGAATGGTTTAGTACAATTGAATATCAATCTGCCAGAAGCGGTAGACGGTTTACAAGTTCGAGTGCATTCCTTGCTCGGAAACACCGTATTTGAACAGCGACTAGGTAATATCAGTCAGTTCAACGAGCAATTGGATCTGAGCCACTTACCAGCTGGCACCTACATGGTACAATTGACGAATGGTACCTTAAGTGCAAATCACAAACTGGTGATTCAGTAAGACTTCACGTCAAGCTGCTACTAGCAGCACAACAAAGCACCCGGATACGCTAGGCATGAGCTTTGGTGTATTCGGGTGTTTTTGGTTTTTATGATATCTCTTATCTTCAGCCGCAAAAGCAACATTCACGTATGAAGACCATCAAAGGCCCCGCCGTTTTTTTGGCCCAATTCATGGGCGACGAAGCACCATTCAACGCCCTCGACAGCATTTGCCAGTGGGCAGCTGACCTCGGTTATAAAGGCATCCAAATCCCCACCTGGGAAGATCGCCTGATTGATTTGGAAAAGGCAGCCACCAGCAAGACTTATGCCGATGAGCTGAAGGGAAAGATTGCGGAATACGGTCTAGAGATCACAGAACTGAGTACGCACCTGCAAGGGCAATTGGTTGCTGTGCATCCGGCATACGATAGCATGTTCGATACTTTTGCGCCCGAGGAAGTACACGGCAAACCAGCTGCTCGTACCGAATGGGCGGTGCAACAAATGAAATGGGCGGCACAGGCAAGTCAAAACCTGGGCCTAGGTTCTCATGTAAGCTTTAGTGGTGCTTTGCTTTGGCCATTCATGTATCCTTGGCCGCAGCGCCCAGCAGGTCTGGTAGAAGAAGGCTTCGGTGAACTGGGTAAACGTTGGAAGCCCATTTTGGACGCCTACGAAGATGCGGGCGTAAATATCGGCTATGAGTTGCACCCGGGCGAAGATCTACACGATGGCATATCCTTCGAGCTCTTCCTGGATGCCGTTGATCAGCACCCTCGCGCGGGCATTAACTATGACCCCAGTCACTTCATCCTACAGCAGATGGACTACCTGGATTTCATCGATATTTATCATGAGCGTATTTATGCGTTCCACGTGAAAGATGCCGAGTTCAACCCCACTGGCAAGCAAGGCGTATACGGTGGTTATCAGGGTTGGAAAGAGCGCGCAGGCCGCTTCCGTTCCTTGGGTGATGGCCAGGTTGATTTCAAAGGAATTTTCTCTCGTCTGTCTCAGTATGGCTATGACGGCTGGGCGGTCATGGAATGGGAATGCTGTATCAAGAGCCCTGAACAAGGTGCACGAGAGGGCGCCCCGTTCATCCAGAACCATATCATTGAGGTGACCGAAAAAGCCTTTGATGATTTTGCCGGTGGTGAGACGGATCAGGCGGCTAACCGGAGAATTTTAGGGCTGGACTAAGTGATCTAAGTATTCAGTACAAAATTGCGGGT
>CAJXOS010000197.1 GCA_913057725.1 uncultured Lewinella sp. | reverse complement strand
GGAAGCTTGGGCGTAAAACTTTAGACAACTTCATAATTAACCTTGCGCAGGTAGTATTAATCCACTTTCTGAATCAATTGCTGCGTCTGTACTTTCATGTCCACTTTCATGTTACCCGTTTGCTCACTACTCATGTTCATGAAGCCGTCCAGCTGCTGATCCAGTTCCATCCGATTTAACCAAGAGGTAGACTCATCTACGTAGATGAAGCCTTCTTGGGTGCCTTGCAGGTCAAAACTCATTCGGAAACCCATCATATCCATGCCTGCCGCATCTGGGTTCGAATCAATTTCGCTAGTAACCTGAATCTTGGCCTGACCATCTTTGACCTCCATTAGGGTATACTTACTGTCAATGATCAATTCCATGCCGGCAATGGCGATCTCATTCGTGATATCCCAGCTGTCACCGATTTTTACTTTGTCCTGCTGTGGATAGTAGTAGGTCATCGACTTCATGGCTTGGAGTAGGGCATTGTCGCCCATTTGCGCACGTACCGTTTCTTGTGCTTCTGCCGGTAAGTCAGCAAACATTTTATCCATGATCTCTGAAAGTCCTGGAGCATCTTCCAGTCCTCCTTTACTATTGTAGACTAACTCAAAGTCACTCTCTAACAAAGTGCCATAGATGTTGTCAAACTGAGGGTTGTTGGATCGAGAAGGATCTTTAGAGTCGTAGATCATTTCCTGGCCCATGGCAGACTGCTCGTATTGGATATCCTCATAGCTCATTTTGAAGCGTTCAAGGCCACCAGGCTCGCTTCCTATGTGGTCCATGCGATAGGTCATGTTGTTGATGGTGACGTTCTCTACGTCCATGCCCATGACCTTTGTTTCCGAAATAGAAGTGTTTTCGGTTTCGTATCGAAGACTCATGCCTTCCGGCACTTGAAAAGCAATCTGATACGTTTTTCCGCAGCTGCTTAGTAAACTGATGGTTACCAGCGCTGCAAATAGAGTTCTAATGTTCATTAATAAGCGCATTTATTGATTGTCATCCATTTCTTTCATCAGCGATTCCGTCTCCCGAAGTAGATCCTGAACTTCGTTACGGACCCGTTCTTGTTCTGCCGCATCATACGATTCAGGGGTTTCTGCTTCAATCTGTTCTTGGAGTTCTTGTTGCTTGTCTTGTAGCCTGCTGATTTGGTCCAGTGCTCCAGAATCGTTGAGGTCTTTAGCAGTACGGCTGAGCTTTCCTAGAAGCTCACCAAGTCCTTCTACCGACTTGCCAACCTTGTCTACGGCACCGTCGTACTTTCCGTCTTCAAACTTGGCTTTTTCATTCTTCAGCAAGGACCAGGCGTCTTTGCCCACGTCACGAACCTTTCCGAAGATTTCCTTCGATTGCTGTTTCTCTTCTACTGTTCCGAAAAAGTAGTTGTATACGAGGATTCCGGCGACAAGAATTAGTCCTAGTTTTAATAGGCTTCGAATCATTGTTTTAGCTATTTACTTTCGTCCAAAGATACATCATTCGTGGAGGCAAAGGCAAAAAAAAAGAGGCATCACCACAGGGGTGATGCCTCACTTAATCTACGTTTTGGAATCTGTTCTTATTCCATCTTGACAACTCGCTCCGTAAAGATTCGACCTTCAAGGTGGATTTGTAGCATATAAACACCGGCTGGATAGCCGCTTAAGTCAAATTGCATGCCTGGTTCTTTTACGCTAGTTAGGTGCTGTCCTGCAGCTGTGAAAAGATCCAAGCGGTTCGGTGCCATATTGTAGGCATTCTTGAAGTATATCACGTCAAGGGTAGGATTCGGGAAGATGCCGAAGGTTGAAACCAACTCATCACGATCCATTCCTTCTTTGGTGCTAGTTATCATCGCCTCACTTATTCCTGGACGCAGGATTAGTGGTTGCTCTTCGTGATCGATACCCATGATGTCGTTGACTACCAGAGTAGTCGGTACTTCGTGTACACCGGCAATGTCATCGATGATAATGCGTAGGTACATGATCGGTCCGAAACCGGATACGTTGTTATGGTCCGTGCGAGTTAATGCTACCTCAATACGACCATCAGGATAAATCCGGTGCAAGTGCGTGGTGTTGATTTCCGGCTCGCCAAACCAACTGGTTGGATAGATGACCTCCAGAGAGTTCATGTCGAAGATCTCCGGATCTAGCTCCAAAATAAACGCAAGACCGTAAATATCATTGATCATGATATCTGCAGAACCAGCGACAACTGGGATTTCTACATTAGTGCCAGCAGGAAGCTCATCCAGCTCGTCCAGGTCCATGAACACTGGAGGATCTAAGTCTGTGTATGGTAAAGCTTCGAATGGGGCAACAGGACCGTGCGTAAGTCCGTAGTTCTGGGCCAGTACTTCTTCGTCGGTAGCATCAACAATACCATCACCATTAGCATCAGCATGTTTGTGGTTCAGCCCGTCAGCAAATTCACCGCCCCAGTTCGGGCTCATGAAGCCGTTCCAGCTCGCTGCAGTATTCATACGTGCAGGACCAGAAAAGTTGTAGGTTAAACCAATGCTGAGTAAATCCACGTGGCTAGCTATGTTATCGCTATTCGTATCTCCTGGCCAAACATTATCATCCAAACTTAAGCAGACGTTGTCGTAGGCAGCATTCTGATCAGAGAACAAGATGATAGAGGCTATGTTCTCGCCACTAAACGTCATCATACCTACGTATCCGTCACCCGCCGGCGTAGCAGTTATTTGTAACTCGACGCCCGGAGCAATATCCACTGGGAAGTCATCAAGGTTGCCAACTATTACTGCCGGGTTATCATTGACAATTATTCCGAATTCACCACCCGGATAGTAAAAGTCAATATTAACTGTATTAAAGAGGCTATTGACATTTGCAAAGTCAAAGCCGATACCTGAGCTCTGCGTTACTGCAACCAATCCGCTACCGAAGTCAACGTTTGGAATACCATCCGTGACAAACAGATTACAAGTGTTGCAGCCAGGGAATTGCCCCGCTTCGTAGCTAATATCTACGCCGTTTTCATTGGCAATGACCGTTCCAGCAGGGTGCCCAAACAGCGGTCCGTATACACCTTCCGCACCTTCAAATTCTACGCAGTCATTATTGTCACAGTATACCGGCTCAATCGTGGTAGTTACACCACAACTGTTGTCCTGATCTGCCAATACGACAATATAGGAGGTAGCACCATCGCCACTTAGTGGTCCAATTTCTACAGGCAGGCTGTTGTAGGCTACGATCTCAGTTGCAATGATACTACCGCCAGCTGGAGCGTAGTTGATGACCAAAGAATCACCCAGGTTGCCGCCTTCAAATTCATTGACTACGAAGTAGTAATTACCATTGGGCTGGCATTCAGCTACCTCAAACTCGTTCAGGATGTTACCGAGGCTACAACAAGGAATTTCGAAGTCGATAGTTTCACCACAGGCCTCAGATAAGAAGTCTTCAACACGGATGGTATTTCCGTCAACGCTGTATGGTAGTTCAACCGTCAGTGGCAACTCAGCATAGTTGTAAGAACCGATTTCTTCATTGCCGACAAATAGACGGAAACCATCTGATGCTGGGTTCTCATGAATGAAATCAATGGTAAGTGCGTACACCTCATTGGCACAATCTACCTCATAGGTCAGGTCGCGAATATCACATGGCTGGCAATTAACAGGACCAACTTCTGTGAAGTTCGTACAACTTGGATCAAGAAGATCAATTACACCAAACTCGTAAACCGTCTCATTGTCGCCTTCGAACGGACCGAGGAAAATGGGTAGGTCAGCGTAGCTAAATACGCCATAGGTATTACCATTGCCCACCACGATGAATTGATCACCCAGGTTGGAGCCTTCCACATTCAACTCAACTCCGAATACTTCACCATCGCATTCAGTAACCTCAGCAAAAACTTCGGTGATATTGCACTCATCGCTACATAGGTAGTCCAATGCATAGTTGCCAAAACAAGATGGATCGGCAATGTCCAGTAGTAAGATGTCATGCTCCTCCTCACTACCGTCGAGTGGACCGAAGGTGTAGAAGGTTTCACCGTATTCATACGGGCCAAAGATCATACCGTCGCCGAAGATGTAGAACCCTAGAGGCCCTCCACCATTGTTAACGAAGGCGATGTCAACCATGAATTGGCCGTCTACGCACTCGTATGGTTCAGCAAAAACATCAGTGAAGGCACATTCGCCCTGTGGCTCACATTCGTGCACATAATCTCGCTCGTCAGCACATGCGTTGCTGGTAGCATCATATACTAAGATCAGACTCGTCTGAATATCACTGATGTTATAAGGACCAAGTTCAACTGGAAGCTGATCAAGTGTTACGGTAACGCTCTCACCCGTAGCCTCATTGAATACGACGAATGGGCCGTTGGTGTTAGCCTCGAAATCAACTATCAAGAAGTAATTGCCATTGGCATCACATTCGGTACCTTCTACCACCAAGTCAAATATCTCGCACTGGGGGACGCAGTCTTGCTCGATAACTTCAAGGTGAGAACAAAGATCCGTACTGGTCTCTGCTATAAGGACATCAACGACTGTCTCAGTAAATGGTCCGAAGGTAGCCTGGTGGAAGCCTTCCTGGAAGGTTTGGGTGTAACCACCAGCGTGTACGATAAACTGACCGTTGCCCCAACTTGTACCACCTTGGAATTGCACTTCAATAAAGTAGGTGCCGTTAGCATCGCATTCTGTGGCTACCACTTCAACTTGCTCGATAAAGCAGAAACAAGGAGTGTCAACCAAGAATTCTGCTGAACATCCAGTGACTGGATCGCTGAATAGTAATTCGTAGGTGAAAATATTCGCAGGTTGGTCTGTAAGTACCAGCTCGTATACTGCTTGTCCGTATGCGAAAGTATAGTCGACACCATCTACTTGCACCGAGAAAGTGCCACCCGCAGGACCTTCAGCAGTAAAAATGAAGATGGTATTACCATTATCATTACATACGGCTTCTACAATCGCGAATTGCTCATCGCAATTAGGTAGACAGAAGTCAGGAACCTCTACGTCGACCGCAAGCTCGCAATCAATACCTTGGGCTTCGATAAAGACCGTGAATACTGCTGTGTTGGTAATTGGAAGTACAATCTGCAATAGCTGGCCATTGTAGTCTACTTCTTGTACGAAGTTAGGTAGATGACTTGTCGTGATACGTAAGGGTTCTCCCTGGCCTATTCCTCCCATTTCGAAGAAAAGGAACAGTTCACCGTTAGAACAATCTACCGAAATCAACTCAGTTGCAAAGTCATCACAACCGTTGTAGCATGGGTTATCGATTTGTAGAACAAATTCGCAGTCTATGTCTGGGGCGATGAAGACAATTGGAAGACCAGGAGTATTCGGGAAATCTGTAATGCCTAGTTCATAAATATCCTCACCGTATTCAAAAGTGAATGTTTGATTGAATACCTCCACTGCAAATACTTCTCCAACAGGGCCATCGGCATTGAAATAGATGAATAGATCACCACCATCACACTCTGCTCCAAGGTAAGTGAAGCGCTCCTCACAAGGATCGTAGCAAGGATTCTGAATTGTCAGCGTTGTGAAACAGTTTGGATCCGTCTGACCAAATACAATCTCAATCGTCGGTGAGTTGGAGCTTTCGATTTCAAACTCGTACTCCTCATCGCCAAAGGTGAACTCGTATACTTCGTCGTTAACGATTGCGACGAATGGCTCTCCCTCCGGGCCAAAGGCCACAAAAGTGATGATTGTTCCCGGACCTGCACATAATGCCCCTGTCGTATCATACTCTCCGCAAGACGGGAAGCAATCTGCAGGAACTTCGATATCGATATCGCGCTCGCAATTAATACCCTGGGCTTCAACTAGTAAGGTGAAACCTGTGGAGTTTTGCACCAGTGGCACGGCAATCTGAAATGGATTTCCCGTGAAATCTAACTCCAATACGAAGTTTGGTGCGTTGTTCATAGTAAACCGGAGTGGTTCTCCAGTTGGTGTGCCGTTAATGTTTAGCGTTACGAGTAGCGAATCTTGGAAGAGGCATTCTACCTCTACCAATTCCAATTGGAATTGACCACAAGGGAAAATATCACAAGGGTTTTCCACTTCAATCAAGACACTGCAGCCTGCTACTTCATCATAGAAGACAAGATCTAGGATAAGTGCTCCAGGATTGTTGTCAAGCAGTAATTCATAAATGTCTTGACCGTACTCAAAGGTGAATATTTGGTCTAGGTACTCCACAAAGAAGACTTGTCCGACCGGGCCCTCAGCGGTAAAGTAAATACCAGCTTGCCCAGCATTACCGCAGGTTGTATCAACCACATCAAAACGGTCTTCACATGGATCCAGGCAAGTATTGTCGATTTCTATCGTAGTCGAACAATTAGTACCTGGCTGAGAGAACACCAGCGTGACACTTGGATTGTTGAAGAAGCCAGGCTCTATTACATACTGGTCTTGACCATAAGTGAATTCTGTAGTGTTACCATTGTTATCGGTAACGACAAATACTTCTCCTTCCGGGCCAAATGCTTGGAAGACTACAATCTGAATTGGTCCATCACACTCATAGCCCAAGATTTCGTACTCTCCGCAGAAAGGAGGGAGGCAATCAGATGGTACTGTGATGCTGACTTCTGTCTCACAGTTGATGCCTTGCGCTTCGATGAGCAGGTTGAATTCTGAAACATTGCTGCTTGGCAGAACAACTTGCAAGAACTGACCATTGTAGTTGAGCTCCTGTACGAAGTTAGGTAGATGGTTAGCGGTGATTCTCAGCGGTTCACCTTCCTCTATTCCTCCCATCTCAAAGGTGAGGACGAGTTCACCATTAGCACAATCAATGGCTACTAGCTCCGTAAAGAAATTATCACAACTATTGATGCACGGATTTTCAATTGTAAACACCTCTTCGCAACCTAGTCCAACATCGAAGATGACTAGGTCGTATACTACCGCTCCTGGGATTGGGTCAAAGACAAATTCATAGATTTCCTGGCCATATTCGAAAGTGAATACCTCATTGAATACTTGCAAGAAGAAGAGCTGTCCTGCTGGACCTTCGGCTGTGAAAAGTACTTCAATGGTGCCGTTGTTGCTACAGGATACCTCTAGGATGTCATAGATGCCATCACAGGTGTAGAAGCATGGATTATCCTGCTCAATCGTAGTTACGCAATTCGTCATCGGCTGGATGAAGACGAACTCGTAAGTAGGAGAGTCTATGTTATCCAGATTGATTTGGTAAGAGTTCTCGCCGTAGGCAAACTCATAGGTCTGATCATCAACCTGAACAAGGAATACTTCTCCTTCGGGGCCAGCTGCCACGAAGTTGATTGTAGTGACTCCACCTTCGCAGAAGATTCCCGTTATATCGTATTCTCCGCAAGTAGGGAAACAATCCGGCGGGATAGTGAAGGAAATGTCCGTTTCACACTCTAACTCTGGCGCAAAAATCAGGAAGTAACCGTCAAGGCTGTTAGGTACGTAGTCGACTAAGACAGGGTTAGCAGAGAAGACGAATTCATCAATGACATTGCCATTGTTTTCGTAGATAAGGATCACCTCACCTGGCTCCACACCACTTAGGTCTAAGGAAACCAAAATGCCGTTCGTGCCAATGCATTCTACGCCGTTCAAGGACGCACCAAAATTGGCGCAGGTGCTGGTGCAATCATTGGTAATGAAGTCCCAAGCGGTACAAGTACCATTTACGTCATCAACTACTACAGATACACTTTCACCAGGAACACCTACAATTGAGCCAACTGTTACTGGGAATTCATCGATAGAAAATGGTCCAAACACTTGGTCTTCATCGATCGTAACGGTGAATTGCTGCCATGGCGACGATGTTTCAATGTCTACAATCACACTGTAGACACCATTGGGATTACAATCTGTGGCTTCTAGAGCCGTAATAAAGACTGCATCGCACACCAGGCAATCATTAGGGGCAAAATCAAAGGCAGGGATTTCAGTAAAGCAACCAGTTAGTTCGTCAACTATGAAGTATCCGTTTGGATCGATAGGATCTGGGAAGCCAAAGGTGACACCGCTCCATGCATTATAGGTGGTAGTACCAATGATTTCTTCACTACTATTGTACAAGCTTACGGTCTGGCCTGTTGGTGGCGTACTCAGCATGACCAAAATTTCAGGACCATCCGGATCATCACACACTAAGTCGGTACCAGTAACTTCAAAGTCAGCACAAGCTTCTTCGCAGCTATTAACTACAACGGTAACATCTTCAGCACAACCATCGGTATCGTAGTCAGCTACTAGGAAATGAATCAGTGGGGTAGAGGGTTGAAGGACGATATCCGTTATTGGCAGATCCGCATAGCTGAAGTAGCCGTAGAGCGCATTGTCAATGAATAAGCCAAAGGTGTCCTGGCCATTTTGATTATGCGTAAAGTTGAGGTAGTATTGAAAAGGTTCGTTTGGATCCAAGCAGCTGTATTGTCCCACCTGTAGATCCGAAATGTTGCAAATAGGATTTGCTGTACAAACGTCATCTAGTAGAAATTCAATTCCACCAATAGTAAACTCCTCAATCAGACCGGAGATGCAGACATTGACTAATCCACCGGTGTTGGGCTCCATGGGAGTAACACTAATTTCAAAGCCGTCAAACATATCGGGTAGAGCAGGATCCAGTAGGCTTTCAAATAGAACTACTTCGCCATTCAAACCGAAGTTGATAGCGTGGCCACTGAGATAACCAGTGAAGCACAGCTCTTGTACTGGGATATGGTAGTCAAACGTAGCTGTGGAATAGTTGATGTAAAGACTAGGGGACTCTAATGTTGGCACCCAACCTTCAACTACTTGGATCTGATCAAATTCAATGTTCCCATTCGCTGTCATGTAAGTATCCATGATCAAGTTGGCGTCAGGGTACTGATAGATAATAGTGCCGGGCTCTACTCCAGTTTCGGTACTGAAGATCGTTCCAATTTCTGGTTCGTTAAATGTGATGCAGTTGCTTTCCTCGCAAGAAGGAAGAGAGACGCTTTGCGAATAACAGCAGTCAGGATTATCGTTAATGCAAACGGTAATGGTCACACCAGCTTGTGATGGATCAACATTTTCGATGTTCTCCAAGACAATTGGAAAGGCATCGATAGGGTAGAAGTCGTAGAGTTCATCACCAACATATACATCTACAAACTCGTTGTTGCCGTTTACGGCACCAAAATCCACTAAGACGTTCGTTGAGCCATTTGCCGTGCAGAAAGCTTCAATGTTTGGCTCGTCGAAAGAACAGGTGGTCGTTCCGCAGTTTTCTACAGCCAGTGTTTCTTCGTAACAGCAGTTGGGATCATCGTTTACGCAGACAGTGACGGTAACCGTTTCCTGCCCATTTGGGATAATGTTCTCTAGAACAATGGGAAGGTTGTTGATGGAAAAGAAGTCGATAAACTCATCTCCAATGTAAACATCAATAAAGTCAGAAATACCATTGATGCTACTGAAGTCTATACTAACTGAAGCTGCAGTATTGGATAGGCATAGGGTTGATAAATTGGGGTCATTGAAGGCACAAGTCGCCGGGTTGCAGTTTTCGACTGGGGTATCTGCCGAGTAGCAACATTCTGGATCGTCGTTAATGCATACCGTTACATTAGCTACTTCTTGTTGACCATTGGGGATTACATTTTCTAGTACTAGAGGGAAGGCATTAATGGCGTAGAAGCCCTGGAATTCATTGTCTAGGTAGACATCCACAAATTCGTTCGTGCCAATTACACTACTAAAATCGATGCTAATACTTGAGGCGGTGTTGCTTTGACAGAAGGAAAAAATATTGGGATCGTTAAACGCACAATTGGCATTGGTGCCAACACAAATATCATCTAAAAGCATTTCAATGCCACCAATGTCTAGTATCTCAATCGGCCCATAGATACAGATGTTGGCAGTGGAATTTGGTTCTGACCCTTCGTTTGTGACCACGATGTCATAATCAGGCCATTCTTCTTGAATGTTGGGGTCTAACCAGCTTTCAAATACGCCGACTTCACCATTAATGCCGAAGTTGATCTCAGCACCGCTGATGGTCGTTGTGAAACATACTACGGAGTAAGCTTCGGAAAAAGTGATGCGAGCATTTGCCCGATACAGAAATAGACCGGGAGCAGCACTTCCTTCCGGTGTGTTTTCTACGACACTGATTTGATTAAACCAAGTTTGGTTATCCTGGTCAGTAAAGTTTTCCATACTGATCCAACCAGCTTCATATTCATAAATAACCTGGCCAGGCTCTGTGTTGTCGGCATTGAAGACGGTACCGACATCTAGGGCGTCAAATGTAAGGCAGTCAGTCGGCTGGGCTACAGCAGTATAGCTCAGCAAGAAGAGAAAAAGGGAGAATAAGTTTTGCGGGATTCTGTTCATGTGGGCATCATTTTAGACTGGTGACATTACAAATGTGCTAGATATATATGCCGGTTTTAAGTATTTTGTAATCGTATTTTTGAGAAAAAAATCACCTAAGTTTAATTCAAGTAATTGATTTATAGGTTTTTGTGATTTAAAATTTTTGAATTAAATAATGTACGGGCATCATCTATTCGATCTATTTAAGACCTTCTCCCGTAAGGAGATGACTCGATTTCATGCTTTTTCGCTGTCTCCCTATCACCACAAGCATGAAGAAACGCGTGCGCTCATTGCCTATTTTAGTAATATCTATCCCACCTTCGATGGACGTAATTGTGAGCGTAATCATATCTGGCAGCACCTATTCCAGGACCGCCCATTCGACAATGCTAAACTTTCCGTACTCTTTACTTATGCCTGGCGATTAGCAGAAGAATTTCTTGTGCAAGAGCAATTACGAGAAAGCCCTCTTCCTCAGACGCTGCTCCTATCCGCGCTGCGAGAGAGAGGTCAAAAGCAACTTTTCGAACGGCAACTGAAGAAAAGTAAGAAATATTTACAGCAATTGGATTTGCGCGATGCACACTATTATCAGCAAGTGATCAGTATGGCTGGTGAAGCCATTGAGTTTTATGGCGTCTGGGAACCAAAGCGGGAAAACCAGAGCGTGCTGGAAAAGGAATCTGCCTTAGACCAATACTATGTTCTTGAAAAATTAAGGGATGCGGTGTCGCTGCAAGTGCGACGGCAGATATTGAAAGGTGATTACTCTGCTCGTCTACTGGAGCGGATTCTAGAAGAACTACGAACTGATCCCGAAGTATACGGTGATGCTCCGGCGATCAGGGTATACTTCAATTTGTATCAAATGATGGAGGCCCCATCGCTAGAAGTGTATCGTCGAACGTTGAATATCTTTCAGGGGAATGAACATCGCTTACAGCAGCAAGAGGTTACGCATATCTATATCTACCTGCAGAACTTCTGTATTGCGCAGATTAACCGAAACCAACAAGCCTTCCTCCGGGAGCTATTCGGCCTGTATCAGGCGCAGCTAGCACGGGAGTTGTTGCATGAAGATGGATATCTGGTAGAATGGCATTATAAGAATATCGTTACCACAGCCATTCGTTTGGGCGAACTGGATTGGGCTGATCACTTTATTGAGGCGCATCGTGGCGACCTCGCCCCTGAATCAGCAGAAAATGCGTACCGTTTTAATAAGGCTGCTTATTGGCATGCAGTAGGAGCGTATGGTAAAGTGCTAGAACTCTTAACTCAGGTAGAGTATCGCAACATCCGTTACAGCCTGGGAGCGAAAGCGCTCCTTCTCAGGACGTACTACGAGCTGGGTGAGTTTGAGGCCTTGCACGCCTTAGTAGAATCCTTCCGGCAGTACCTCCAGCGAAATAGATTGCTGGCTGATTTTCGTCGCGGTGGATATTACCACTTGTTTCGGCTTGGCCGGCGTTTGGCAAAACTGCGTGCCCAACTCCCTTATTTACCAAAGGAGCAGGGCAAGCAGCGCCTGGCCAAGGTCCGGACTGATCTAGAGGCGACGAGCCCCGTTTTCAACCGAATTTGGCTAGAAGAAAAAATGAATGAACTGGAAGCGCAACAATA
>CAJXOS010000196.1 GCA_913057725.1 uncultured Lewinella sp. | reverse complement strand
CGGTCGTGTATTGACAGTACTACGTGGTGACTATGCTGCTGGTTACAACACCATCAACGTTACTAAGGACATGATCCAAGGTGCGAGCGGTGTGTTGAGCTACACAATCACTGCTGGTGAGTACACTACTACTAAGAAGATGGTTGCTGTTAAGTAATCACTTAAGAATAGTTCTCGGACGATCACGGTTGTCCGAGAACAACTCTTAGTCTTAGACATAAAACAGGCGGGGCTGTGGATCTTCCACAGCCCCGCCTTCGTTTTGGGAGGTATTAACCCACTATCAAAAAAGTGTTATTTCTTTTGCTCTAACTACGAATTCCTGCAGCTAATGGAGTATTAGGGAGTCCGTTCGGAATACGTCCTTGAGTCTCTGGTAGAGAAACAGTACGAATTTGCGGCAGCACATATTTAGCAAAAAGCTTGCACTCATCAAGATGGGGATAGCCAGATAGAATAAAGGCACGAATCCCTAAATTCATGTAACGTTGTAGCTTCTGTAGAACTTGATCAGGATTACCTACAATAGCTGCACCACAACCAGAGCGTGCTCGCCCTATTCCTGTCCATAGGTAGTCTTCTACAAATCCGTCAGCGTCTGCTAGTTGGCGTTGTGCTGTTTGACGGCTAACCCCATAGGACTTGCCATCTTGCGCTCGTAGTCGGATCTCTTCTCCTCGTTCGTCATCTACAAAAGTCATCAGTTGTTTTGCGGCGGCTCGAGCTTCTGCTTCCGTCTCTCGTACGATAACATGAACCCGTAAGCCGAAGTCAACCGTGCGGCCATAAGCTGCTGCTTTTGTACTCATATTCGACATGAGCTGTTGGATTTTGTCTTCTGTTTCGGGCCACATCAAATAGACATCACAGTGCTCCGCACACAAGTCAACTCCTGGTGGGGAATAACCACCGAAATACAGCAACGGCCCACCATTTTGCTGGTAGGGTTTTACTGGATCAGTAGTGGGTAGTTTCAGATTGTAGAATTCGCCTTTAAAGTCAATGTGATCTTGTGTCCAACACTGCTTAAGAATCTCAATTACCTCTCGAGAGCGTTGGTAGCGGGAGGCAGAATCCAGTTCCTCTCCAGGCATGTTGGAGGAAATAATGTTAATCGTCAGGCGGCCTTGCAGAATATGATCAAGTGTTGCTAGAGCTCTAGCTAACATTGGTGGATGTACCTCCCCGCATCGGATCGCCGTAAGCAAATTGATGTTCTTGGTGAGCGGAGCAATAGCAGAAGCAAAAGTTAATGTGTCTTGCCCCACCTGGTAAGATGACGGGCAGAGAATATTTCTATACCCCAGTTGATCTGCGGCAAGCAGTACGCTAGACGTGTTTTGCCAATCACTCTTGTATTGAAAATCATGTTTACTTAAGAAAGCATCATCACCATTGCACAGGGGGGCAAACCAGGCCACTTCAGCACCATCAATATGCCTTGAGCGGACAGCAATTTCTTGTTTGGAGGACATGTTTAAATAGTTGTTCTGGTACAAGATAAGTGATGTTTGGAACAGGTAAATAAAAAGCCGGATACTGTCATTAAATGACAACATCCGGTCCTGTAACATGCAGCTTGGATCGCGTTAGAAACCCATACTAATGATATTAATACCATCAGTGTTGAATACGCTCTTGTCTACATTGTCGCCAAACTTCAGATCATAATATTTGGCTATCACCGTTTCTTTTCCATCTGCCGAAACCGTTGTGCTTTCCATAGGGATGCCAGGAAGATCGAAGACTGGGTGATTGTTGTTTTTCTTGTTCCCTTGCATCTGACTGGCCATAGCCTTCATGATGATCTCGGGATCAACTTCTAAATCTTGGGTGATCCAAGCATTAGTAGTTCCTTGTTCATGTTCGATTAGGTACTCTTTGCAAGTGTACCCTTCAATTGTTCGGATGTTAGTCAGTTCAGTAATGGTATAACTGCTTTCGTCTGGAAGTAGCTCATCGTAGTCCACTGCAGGCTGGCGCATACGCATTCCTTGGGTTTCGCCATCATCTTCACCTATTACTGTCATATAGCCTTCTTGGTTATCCAATAAGATGCGAGCTGTATTGTCCTCAGATACAAGTCGCATACCTGTAGCCCAGGTGTCGAAGGTGTAGTGTACTGTTGCTTTTTGCTCTTTCCCTCGTTTATCGATGGTGGTAATATCCGCTGATAAGTTCATTATGATTGGGTTTTGATAAGGCTCAAAATCTCCACCCATTCTTATTCTGGATAAGATGCCACTGGCATCAGTTTCGTTGCTGCTAGGCTCTGTTGTATCACTAGAACCATGGGTAGTATTGGGATTTACTTCGGTGTCGCGATTTTTCTTTTTGCGCCGGAATAAGCCTTCAATAGCATTGGCAGCTTTGTCTACAGCCTGATCTACTTCGCGGTCTACTCGTTGGTTTGCGCGTTGCTCTGCTCGATTTTTGACACGCTCTTGTGCTTGTGCGAAATTGATTGAAAGAAGGCAGGAAATGGTTAGAAACAGTAATTGATAAAGTCGCATTGCTTAGTTTTTTGAGATGTTCAAATACACATTAGTGCTGCTACTTTATCAAAGGTCAACATGATGCGTTACAAAAAATGAGGGTAAAAAATTAAGATCATCACCGGGAATTATTTTTTCATCAACAGTGTTCTCCCAGAAAACGCGCTGCCATACCTCAATAAGGTAGGCGGCTCTCGGAAAGAACACCATGAAAACCCGTCGACTCTCTCAAGGCATGATCGAAGCCTACAACAATAGGTTTCGTATTCGGCTCAAGCCCCTCCCAGGAGCTGACCATGACCTGGTGGTTATCTACCACCTGAAGGAGAATAAATTCTATCGGGATCGTACTGTCATGAAAGTTGAAAATGGTATCACCATGGCACAGCTCGTTGAGCTTACTGAAGTCTTAGAGGAATCTATGGCTTAAATAAAATTCTTTGCGCTGGGAATAGGGGGGTGAGGTGTTTATCCGCATCCTCCTAGTACCATATTTCATTTGAAAAAACAAAACAGCAATGCGAAGAATTCTACCCGTTGTTATCTGCATGTTGGCTGTATTCCAGCTTACAGCACAAGAAACCTTATTCAACAATTTAGACGTTACCGGAGCCTTCGGTGCCGTTATTATCGAAACAGGATCAATCAATGGTGAAATCGGTGCCGATGTTGGCGGCGGTGGTGCCTTGGTCATGTCTCCGATTTTTGTCGGTGGTTATGGTATGGGAACTAAGTATCCCACCCATACTATTACCCAAGGTGAAGATGCTGGTGAGTACGATATCAAATTTGGCCACGGTGGATTGTGGCTAGGTGTTGCACCTAAATCTGATAAACTGATTCACTTCTACGGAAGTACTAAGATTGGTTGGGGTAAGGCTCGCCTAAGGCAAAACAAAGACAATATATTTACTGATCGTGTATTCGTTCTCACTCCTGAACTGGGCTTAGAGGTCAACCTAACGGAATGGCTGAAGATGAGTTTTACGGCCGGCTATCGCTGGGTGAACGGTGTCACTCGTCTGCAAGAGCTGGAAAATGACGATTTCAGTAGTCCAATTGGTATTATCACCTTCCGAATGGGAGGCTTCGAAGACGATTTTTAGTCACTCGCAATTCATACTAGTTTCCATATGTTATCCCGGATTTGGTTCTGGCCAAGTCCGGGAAGCATTTTTTGGAATTCAACCATTCTATCCTTTTACTCATTATCTTAGTAGGTGTGAATTGTAACTTGATATGAAAGAGAACCTGCTTAAGTACCGCAAAAACTTCTCAGAGAAGCGATTTTGGCTAAAACTGGGAAAAAATGCGCGAGGTATTGGAATCAAAATAGTTTACTCAGCCCTACTATTATATTACGCCTTTCGCCGTCGAGAGACACCAATCTGGGCTCGGAGCATCATTCTAGGCGCATTAGGGTACCTGCTGACCCCAATTGATCTCATACCAGACCTTACTCCCGTTTTTGGCTATACGGATGATATGAGCATCTTGGCGCTAGGCATTGCAGGTATTGCTGCTTATATCAACGATACGGTGCGCACTCAAGCGCGAACTAAGTTGTACATGTGGTTTAAGCCTTCTGAGGTTGAAGAGCTACAAGACCCCGAAGAAATTCGCAAGTAGTTCATTTGCTCCCACAAAAAAAGAACGCAGCCTCTTAGACTGCGTTCCCACTAAGTCAGTATCCTGACTCGAACTATAATGAACAATAGTTGGACGTACAGAGTGATACTGGCTCATCAATACCTAGTTTGATACAAGCTGAGGTATAATAGATTTCACAATCAACTCTCACGTATAGCTCAATTAGATGGTTGCCGCCATTGCAATCAATTGGGGCGTCAAATTCTGTTGCTCCAGGGTACTCTAACTGTAAATGAGTTGGCGTAGAACTAACAGGTACACCATCATAGTACCAACGAACCTGGTCGAAGATTGCAGTGGTGTAATTGTCATACCATGGTTGTCCATCGATCAGCGTTTCATTGCGGATTTGGCCATCATTCTGGTCAAAAACCATCAAAGAAATTGGAGTGATTAATAGCGCTTCTACTTCCGGGCACCCGTAATTTGCGAGGAATACCAGTAGGTCGGCTGTGTTAATGATGCCATCCTCGTTAAAGTCCCAATCGTCTAGACAAGGACCGCTTGTTGCACCCCAACAGCTAGAGAAAAAGGCTAAATCGCTAGCGGTATAGCAACATATTTCGGCTTTCGCCAAAGTAACGGGCTTTACCAAAGCCTCCTCTATATCGGCAATAGTTAAACCGAATGATACTTTGGCATCGGCCTCTGCTTGCTGCAATAGCTGATAGTAGTGGTGTGCTTTGTCAGAATATAGCGTATCATCAGCAATCGACTCTTTTTCACAAGAGAAGAAACTGAATGTGAGTACAAGAAGGGCGATACCTCCAACCTTAGTTAACATTTTCATCATGTAGAATTTTTGATAAGAACTAAGGCAAAGATTCGCTCCGGCTGCTGCTTGAACAATTACACTATTTGTCAGCTTTTCTAAAACTAGTAGCGTAGTAACTTCTTAGTCTGACTCCCTGTGGCACCATCTAGGCGTAGAAAATAGATGCCGGCTGGTAAGTCAGAGAGGTTAATCCGCTGCTCTACATAGTCAAGCCCACCAGGTGTATTTACCTGCCACATTCGTTGCCCAGCTTGATTGAAAAGAGTCATGTCAACAGGCGAGGAGGTCACTTTTTTACCACGAATAGTATAAGTGCTACCAGGAATAGCATTCGTCACCTGAAGTTGCTTAATGGGGCCATCACCTCCTATTTCATCATCGGCACAAATACTTACCACTGCTTCGTACCCACTGGATAAATCGAATTCGAGTGTCATCATTTGACCGGTGATTAACAGGACGTTGGTTTCCTCTTCTTCAAGATCAACATAGCTAATGTCATTGCTGTAGTTGACGGAGTTGTCATCACAGTAGGGATTCACCCAGTAATTGTTGCACATGACACAGGCCTTCTTTAGATGCATCTGAAAAATTACATTGTCTTCATTCGATTCATCCCGAATGGAAATATCCATTTCTTCGTTACCTGCGAGGGACATACCGTTTACTTCGAAGCCGGCATACACTTCTTCTACAACACAATCGCATTCAAGGCCAGGTAGCTCTGTAAGAGCAACGACCTTATCTAAAATGATAATGACAGCCTTGCTCTTCTTGCTGCCGCAGATCTGTTGAAAGGAAAACTGGTACAAACCATCAGGAACATGGAAAGTATGCTGTTTGCTATTGATGATGGTTGTTTCGCGCTCGCCAGTAAGTAAATTAATATAGGCTACTCGATATTGACTACCAGGTGCACCAGCCCATCTAAAGGTGATTTGTTGGGCAGTTTCGGAGATGACGCTGGGAGCAGGCGTAGAACAAGTAGCTGAATTACCACCCGCAACGAAAGGTTGCATGAATATTCCCAACTGGGTGGTTGAAACGTTCATTATTTGCCCGAAATAGTCTTGCATTTCATACAGAAACTGATTGAGGTTATTGCTACTAACCTCGCTTATGGGTTGGGCACTGAGTGATAGTCCTTGAAATAGTAGGGCAAAAGATACAATTGTGGCACGTATGCCTTGGCTGGTTTTGTTCATCATAGTCCATTTTCGTGTTTTAAAATAGTCAGAACTAGCGACATCCGTTAACTCACTACTTCTGCATATTTGTCCTTGTTCTTCGAGACCAGTGGCTACGAATAATAGCGTACTTTTAGGTTGAAAGGATCGATAGGAAGCAAATACTCAATAAGATCGATAGCTTAGCTCAAGCGACCTATTACATTTTTTCGTCTTTTTTCCAGAAAATACCGGAGATGCAAGCCGGCAAGTTGGTCAAAATACTGAGCACTTTTCAGCGAAACGACTGGAAGGCAATCAAGAAACTGGTTACTTCCCCATGGTTTGTGGGAGGAGCTGACCAAGAGCGCTTACTCGCATATCTTGATTTACTACAATCAGTTCATCCAAAGTATGATCAACTTCAAGAAGCGACTATAGCTGTTAAGGTGTTTAGTGAAAACGGACCATCAACTGGGCGAATAGCAAAGCTGAGCAGTAAGCTGGTCCGAGTTTTAGAGCTTTATATACTTCAAGGGGCTATAGTAATTGATGAACAGGAACGCTTAACAAAACTAGCAGCTTGTTGGCGCGAAAGAGGTTTGACTAAACTTGCAGAACAGTACCTGCAAAAGGCTGAACGCCAATTTACCTCACGTATAGACCGAGAGCAATCTTATTATTTGGATGGAATGCAGCTAGCAGAGGAGCAGGGTAAACTTGTTGCTGCGCAATCTCCAATAGCCCTAGCCGAACGCCTGCAAGAAGAGGAGCAGTATTTAGACCAATGGTACCTGCTAACAAAACTCGAAAAAACCGTCTGGGTGCTTGCGCAGCGCATACAGGTGCAAACCAGCGCTGTAGACCCTTTACTGTCTATTGAACATCTAGAACCTCAGATTGCAGCTTTAGATGAGGTAGAGTATCCGGTCCATTGTTTATATCGGGCAGCTTGGTATTTTCTGAAGGCTTATCCTCAAGCCGAGCTCAAAGTTTTCGAAGCGCTTGAACGAGCATTAATCAAAGACGGGCATCTTATTGAAGATGGGAAACGGAAGGCCCTACAGACTTTGCTGCGGATATTTGCAACTGCCAAATATAATCAGGGGGAGAAGGTCTATTTGGCATTCGCCTTTAATTTGTACAAAAAGGACTTGGAGGCAGGTGACTTGTACTTCAATCAAAAGATTCACCCTCAGACACTACTAAATCTAGTGACACTTGGACTTCGCTCTGAGGAATACCATTGGGTGGACGAATTGTTAGATAACCATGAGGAGCTTATCTGGGACGAAGCAAGTGCTCAACAAACGCTTCGATTTAATCGAGCCCTGTTGCATTTTTATCAAGGCAGTTTGGAAGTGGCCCTGGATTATTTAGATGATCATTACGATAATCTCTATTATCGACTTGCGGCGCGTCGATTAGAAGTTATGATCTACTATGAGCAAAAATCGGTACTGCTAGAGCCGAAAATTGAAGCTTTCAAAGTGTATATCTACCGCCTTTCTCAGCGACAAATTCCTGCAAAACCTAAGGCTCTAAATAACAACTTCATTGACTTATTGCGACAGCTGATTCATCCTAGCACGTTGCACAATTCAAAACGAGTGGACCGCCTTCACCAGAAGATTATAGAGTCTGTCCACCTAGCAGAAAGGGAATGGTTAATTGGTCAAGTGGAGCGCCTGCGCTAAGACTGCTCTTTTAGATAGGAGTACCGTAAGAATACACCCCAGGCCATAATGACACTGATTATAAAGCCCACCTTGCCATCTCTGAATCCTTGCTGTAATACGAAATGCTTTATAAAACGAAAGACAGGTTTCGCTAGTAAATGGTAATACCTCACCTTAGGAGTTTTAGCCGCATGATCCTGTGCTGACCAGCGCGCATAACGACGGGTTTTATCCAGATAGTGCTCAAGACTACGGAAGGTGAAATGCTGAAGTCTGCCGTGTAGGCGCCCAACCTTGAGTCCTTCAGTGACAATCTCCTCATGGACCTGGACGTCGTCGTAGCGCCCTCGGTCTCGATGAAAAAAGCGTACTACCTGATCTCCTTGCCAGCCACTAAAGCGTACCTGTTGACCTAAGAAGAAATTATCTCTACCAATCCAGTATACGTCATTGCCGGGAGGAGACTCGCCCGATAGCATAGTGGAAATTTCAGTACATAATTCTGGAGTAGCTACTTCATCTGCATCCAGCAGTAATATCCACTCGTTTTGAGCTTGAGGAATCGCCCAGTTTTTCTGGTCCGCTGGCCCTTGGTAAGCTCGCTGTTCAATTCTAACAGGATAAGATTGCGCAATCTTTATGGTCTCATCGGTACTAAAGCTATCTACAATGAGGATATCATCCGCTATCCCTTGTACGCTTTCGAGGCAGCGGGCAATATTTGCTTCTTCATTGAAGGTGGTTATGATCACCGATAGCTTCCGGTCCATACGTTAAGATTGGCGGGCTCCGTAAACGATGAAGTGTGGGTTCAAGAGGTTCTCTTTATTGTATTCGACAGGCAAACCATTCTCCGCTTGTAGTACTTGCCCTCCTGCTTCCTCTGCTATAATTTGTGCAGCAGCAGTATCCCATTCCATAGTCGGGGCCAATCGAGGGTAAAGGTGAGCTTCACCAGAGGCTACTAATAGCAGCTTCAAAGAGGAGCCTTTACTAACCAACACGGGATCCTGTAATTGACCTACAAATGCTTGAGTGCTCTCGTTCAAATGGCTTCTACTTGCAACTACCTTTAGGTTGGCATCCGTCATACGGAATTGAGCCGCAGAAATTGGAGTATGGTTAGTTCCATCAAACTGGAAAGCGCCTTGGTGTTTTGCTGCCCAAAAGAGCTCACGAGTGACAGGTACATAAACAACTCCGAACACCACTTGATTTTGTTTTACCAAGGCAATGTTTACTGTGAATTCGCCATTGCGCTTGATAAATTCTTTGGTGCCATCTAAAGGGTCTACCAGCCAGAAGTAGTGAAAGTGCTTGCGTTCTGAATACGGCACCATTTTGTTTTCCTCAGAAACGATTGGTGCTTTGAATGGGAGCGCTTCAAGGCCTGCAACAATTACCTTGTTGGCAGCCTGATCAGCCCGGGTTAGGGGGCTGTTATCAGCCTTGTGTTCAACGCCAAAATCCTCTTTGTTTTCGTAGATGTCAAGGATAGCGGCACCGGCTGATTGGGCAATTCTTCCTATCTGTTCGGCAAGTTGAGTAATGTCAAACTGCATGCTAAGGTTTTGATTTTGCGAGCGGGTAAAGATAGCCTATTTATGGCGGTCAGTATGACAAAGAAAGGTTTTGAGATCGAGGAATTATAGGTGGCTATTTCGTCCAGCGTTCAGGTTGCAAACCTAATTCTTGGTTGTGCTCCAAATGTTGAAGGAAAGTCGCTCTGGGAATGGGTTCAGCACCAAGACTGGCCAAGTGATTGGTTTCTTGCTGACAATCGATCAGCTCAAATCCACGCGCGTGCAGATCACGGACAAGGGAAATGAAACCAAATTTCGAGGCATTACTAGCTTTTGCAAACATGGATTCTCCGAAGAATATCTTTCCCATGGCAACGCCATAAAGCCCTCCGACAAGTTCATCACCTTGCCACACCTCTACAGAGTGAGCATAGCCAGCTTGATGTAGTGCCTCGTAGGCTTCGATCATGTCGTCGGTAATCCAGGTACTTTCCTGACCTCTTCTGCGGACCTCGCTACAAGCACGAATTACCTGGCTAAAGGTAGTGTCGTAAGTGACACGATACTTCTGTTGGTTGAAGTACGGCCGCATGCTCTTACTCACTTTAAGCTTATCTGGAAAAAGTACGAAGCGTGGATCTGGATGCCACCAAAGAATCGGATCTCCGTGAGTGTACCACGGGAAAATTCCCCAACTATAGGCCAGCAAGAGCCGATCTATACTTAGGTCGCCACCAACAGCTAGTAAACCATCGCTCGACGCATTTCCGGGATGAGGAAAGCTAAGCTCGTTTTCGCGCAGCCAGTACACCGGCATCTATTAATTGTAGCGTTTAAAAGGGAACAGCTAATGCTTTAGCTGCCTTCTTCGATAACCGCTGAAAGTCCTCTTTCTACCAGCGCGTCTTTTTGCGGCTTAAGCACCTTCTTAGGGCCATTCTTTACGGAGGCTTTACCCTTGGTGTGAATAATCAAAGCCAGCTGTTCGGATTGTGACTGGGCGTGGCCCAATACTTCTACAAAACACTTGATAACCCAATCAAAGGTATTGTGATCATCATTGTGTACGATAAGCTGAGCAGGATCACCCGTGCCGGTATCTTCCACTTCGTCTTCCACTAAGACTTCTTCCAGTTCTTCTACTTCCGTTGCGAACAGCATGCTGTGCATTGGGTTAATTAAAGATTTTCAAGCGTCTCGCGAATAGCCTGGAAATTTGGCACATCGCCTGCGCTTTCCAACACCTCCGCGTAACGAACAGTTCCTTCTTTGTCGATAACGAAGGCAGACCGCTTCGATACTCCCCGTAGGCCCAATACGAATTCTTCGTAAAGGCTACCATAGTTGCGTGATACTTCTTTGTTGAAGTCTGATAGTAGAGGGAAGTTCAATGATTGATCTTGCTTAAAACGCCCCAAGGTAAATGGAGAGTCTACAGAAACTGCCAGAATTTCTGCGTCAAGACCATTGTAAGTAGCAATGTCATCGCGCATCGTACATAGCTCCTCTGTACATACACTTGTAAAGGCCATTGGAAAAAACAATAGCACTACATTCTTACCAGCGTAATCGCTAAGAGAAACTGGCTTGAGATCTGTGGAATTAAGAGTAAATACTGGGGCTTTATCACCAACTTTTACAGACATGGATTTACGATTTTACTACTCTAAATGAACAAGTCCATTAAATTGTTGCAGATTACGCAACTTTGCAAGCTCTTATTCATTCTAAACCACAAAGATAAGGTTTTCCATTATGCTAACAGAAGAACGTCGGGCCTATTTAGAATTGCATTTGGCGGTATTGCTCTACGGTCTTACTGCAATTTTGGGCGACCTTATACAGCTCACAGCTTTAGTGTTGGTTTGGTGGCGCGTATTTCTAACAAGTGGCAGTTTGGCCCCCTTTGTAAAGGCTCGTCAATTGGTAAAAGACCTGGGGCCGGCAATGTTCTGGCGCTTTGCAGGAATAGGGGTGTTGGTGGCATTACATTGGGTAACATTTTATGGAGCTATTAAGCTTTCTAATGCTTCTATTTGCCTGGTTTGTATGGCAACCACCTCTTTCTTTACGGCTTTTCTGGAGCCCCTCATCGTAAAGCGTCCATTCCGTTGGTACGAATTAATCCTGGGGCTTTTGATTGTACCGGGCATGGCCTTGGTGGTCAGTAATATTCAGACGGGAATGATGTGGGGGGTTGTCACTGGTCTAACTTCTGCCTTCCTGGCGGCGACCTTTGCTACTTTCAACAAGAAGTATATACGCAACCACAACCCAACCCGGATTACCTTTTTGGAACTGGGTAGCGCCTGGGCATTCCTAACCGTAGTACTTGGAGGTATGCTATTGAGTGGGCAACATTTTGAAGCGCTGTGGCCAACCAGCATGATGGATTGGGTGTATCTACTTGTTCTTGCCTTCTTGTGTACCAACCTAGCTTATACACTTAGCCTACGAGCGCTACGTCATATTTCCGCGTTCGCGGCTAATCTTACCATTAATCTGGAGCCGGTTTATGGTATTGTCTTAGCCTGGCTTCTGCTCAATGAACAAGAAGAACTTAACCCCGGCTTTTACTGGGGCGTAGTTATCATTCTTTTGGCCGTTTTCAGTTATCCATTGATTCGAAAATTGATGATGCGGATGGAAGCCAATCGCTAGTGATAAAAACAAAACGCCCCGGATACGATCGTATCCGGGGCGTT
>CAJXOS010000195.1 GCA_913057725.1 uncultured Lewinella sp. | reverse complement strand
TATACTGACCGAAGTGGTGCGGGCTTCGCCCAAACCACTTCGGTCAGTATATACTGTACTTGCAGAAGGTTTGAATTCCCAAACCTCTTCAACGTCAGTATATATGTACAATAATGACCAAATGGATTTTCCAGGTGGTCTTAAGATTAGACCTTGTTTAGGCTCACTTTTTTCCCAAACGCCTAAAAACTTGCAATAAAAAACCCTCTTTCGTGCACTAAGTTCATGCAAAAAAGAGGGTTCACAGATCGTTTACAAACAGAATTACTGTCTGCTGATGCCAATCTTAGTTCAACAGCAGTGTCTTACGCAGGTAGCGGCCATACTTACGGCGATACACACGATAGACGCGCTTCATATGATGGTAGCTGTAAGGATTAACGTCCTCGCCAGTAGGCGAAAGGAATCCTTGCTGCTTCATCCATTCGTCGTTATAGATCTTACCTAGGTAACGACTCCCATGGTCAGGGAAGAGTACCACCACTACATCAGATGGCTTTAGCTGATGGCGTAGTTTAAATACAGCATCCATAGCAGAACCACTTGAGTATCCTACCATCAAACCTTCTCGGCGTGCCAAAGCACGTGCCCGTAAGGCGCTGTTGCGATCCGTCACCTTGATAAAATCGTCGATCACATCGAAATCAACATTATCAGGAATAATAGTCTTACCTAAGCCTTCTACTTTGTAGGAGTAGATTTCATTCTTGTCGAACACACCCGTCTCCCAGTATTTCTTAAGAACAGAGCCATATGCGTCTACAGCTACGATCTTAATATCAGGGTTCATCTCCTTGAGGTATTGAGCAGTACCTGAAAGCGTACCTCCAGTACCTGCACAACAAACGTAGTGGGTAATGCGCCCCTCCGTCTGTTCCCAAATCTCTGGACCGGTGGAGTGATAGTGTGCCAACTGGTTATTCTTATTCCAGTTTTGGCGTAGATAAATCGAGTTAGGTAGATCCTTCTCTAGTTGTTCAGCACGTGAGTAGTAAGATCGTGGATCTTCTGGCTCAACATCAGCTGGACAAACCACAACCTCGGCACCGAGGCTTCTCAAAAGAGATAGTTTTTCTTGTCCGGCCTTACTGGTTACCGTCAATACACAACGGTATCCCTTTAGGGCAGATACCATAGCTAGACTATAGCCAGTGTTTCCACTGGTTGCTTCAATTACGGTACCGCCAGGTTTCAGGCGACCAGAAGCTTCTGCTTGTTCTATCATATACCGCGCGACGCGGTCTTTGGCCGACTGGCCAGGGTTGAAAGCCTCGACTTTGGCATAAACCGTAGCCGGCACAATTCCTTGCGTTACGTTGCTGAGGCGAATCAGAGGCGTATTTCCAATAGTTGCTACTACATTCTCGTGTTGCATTGGCGCTGAGTTTTGTCAAGCAAATAGCTGAAGGGCATTTCTTCGCTTCTATCTAGATGAAGGTGGTTTATCCTTTTTTCCTCTAGGAAAGCGATTCAGCTTATCATGGAGAACTGTTGTGAAGTAACTTGAGATGACTCACCTATCCTAAGAAACTTCTTGGAGAAAAAAACAGCTTCAACTAGCGAAAGATAAAGTAAAATGACTTAATCTTGTCAGAATGTGATACTGATCTTTCTCACCGAGAACGGTTCGTTCCACTGCGCAAAATTAATAAGGCTTGCGCACATTCGTTCACGCATTTAACTTTTTTCAATGACAATCTTTCGTACGGTCGTTAAAGCAAGAGTTATTCTCTACGATCACGGGCGCATTTTGTTGTTGAAACAGACCAAACCCAACGGTGGAAACTACACCCTGGTTGGGGGTACAGTTGAGCAGGAAGAATTTGCGATGGAAGCCCTTATTAGGGAGAGTAAAGAAGAAGCAGGTATCACTCTGGAAGCCAAGGACTTAAAACTAGTTCACGTCATGCATAAACGCTCTGCTACGGAGCATCGGATTGGCCTCTATTTCCGCGCATCCAAGTGGGAAGGTAAACTCCGCGCACGCGAAAAAGAGAAGTTCAAAGCAGCCCATTGGTTCGACTTAGATGACCTGCCAAAAAATATGACGGCCACGGTCCAACAAGTACTCCGAAACTACCGAAAAGGTATCTTCTACTCCGAGATGCAGAAAAAGTAAATATTGACACAGAATAGACAGAATCTGTGCTCTAGATATAACTCGCTACCACACACCGCAAGTGTACGGGGGAATAGGGTTAAATCAAATCAGAAAACTACGCGGTAGTCTTGTCTTAGAAAATTGACGCTAACTTCACACGCGATGAACGACGAGGCTGCCGGTTTACTGGTGCCGCATCCTCAGGCAGTAGCTTACGCTTCTGCATCTCAGTGCTATCACGTTGTTCTTGACAAGCAGGTGTTTGAACACCAGTCTTATTGTTTTCATCATCTTGTTCTCCTCCATGGAAGGCAATCATATGATGAGGAACAAACTCTTCAAGCTGAGCATCAAAAGATAAGAAGTGGTAGCCGGGATCGCCACTCCAAGGGCTTACATATCGGCGTACGTAGTATTTGCGTCCGGTCTGGTTATCAACACGCTCCTCGATGGTATCATCAGCAGCGGCAATAAGGGCAGCCTTAGCAGAAGGATCCTGAGTAATGAACTCAGGGCTAGAAAGGTCCTTTTTGGAATTACACTGCGCAGTTGCATAATTAAGCGTAAGTCCGAAAACGATCAGAAGGGCAATAATTCTAAGCTTTTCCATAATACACTGTTGTGGTACTTTGGCAGTCGGAGTTGCACCGATCACAAAAGCCTGTAACAAAATCGGGTGTGGGAAGGTACGAATTTTACCAGTTCCTACCCGGGCCATAGCTTGATAATCGCCTAATTACGTGCAACTTTAACAAACCATTAGGAAATTAGAAGCCAGAAGTTTGGTGTAAAAAGTCAAGTCTAATCTTTCAAAAATTAATGACTCAATCTTTCGGCGTCTTACTTCTGGCTTCCCTCCTTAGCTTAGAACTTTAGTCCTACACTTAGGCTAAGAACGTTGTTTTTGCCTTCCGCATCTTCAAAGAAATTGGTAAGACCTTTTTCGTAAGTCAAATCGGCAGTAAGGAATAGTAAGTCGATACCTACTCCCATATTAGCCCCCCAGGTAAAGCGGTTGAGGCGGTCTTTAGAAAAGTTGAATCCATCAACTTCTTTCACGCCCATCACATAAGTCGGCACGATACCTCCTTTAACGTGAAGGCCCAAAAGACCGTTATCACCAGTAATTCGAAGTCCGATATTCACCGGCGCCTTCAAGCTTTGAATGGTAGTTTCATCCGAGAACCGTACTTCGGTGTTCTCGTCGATGTTCTGAACAAGTCGAGCAGTGTAGCTCTGGTACTGTACCCCGGGGTTCAGAAAGATAAATCCTTCTCCCATACGCAAGTCCAATCCTGCGTGCCAACCGGCACGAGCTTCCGCATCGAAATCTGTAAGCTTAGTATCCAAGCCCGATAGGTTTACACCCACTTTTGGTGATACACGGACCTGAGCAAGCAAGCTTTGGCTCATTAGAAACAAGCAGAATCCAAGGGCAACAAATTTCAGAGTTTTCATTTTTGGTTGTTTTTGGTGGTTGATCAGGCGCCACATTAGCACGGTGCAAACTGAAAGGCGCTGACGAAAAATTATGGGCCAAAATTGCCACTTGCAATTTGTTTGATGATGGATGAAGTCTTAATCGCAAATTCAAATATTCATTTACCTAGAGAACCTTAATCCATCCAAATTCCAAGCATCAACTTCTTGACGCCCACTTAGATGATGTGGCTAGATAACGGCCTCCCCCAAGAGGTTCGTCTAAAGGAAACGTTAAAAATTTTTCAACACTTCTTAACGCTTACCCTATCATCTCCTACGATTTCCGCCATTTCAAGTACAAACCATAAACAACTGAACAACAGCCAACTACACCTCAAAACACAGACACAATCGCTTCACTACACAACAATATTAGGCCCGAATTTTCAGGGCAATTGCACTTTTTTTCGCCTTGCTCCTACCCCCATTATTGTATCGACAACATGATTGTATTCACCAAAACCAAAAACGATGCAAACGCAAATCGCAAAATTCATCCCGCTATTTTTCTTGAGCCTAGTATTGATTTCCGGCCTGTTTCTAACCTCCTGTGATCCCAAAGACGAATTAATTCCTACTCCAATTGAGGAAGAAGTCAAGTATCCAGATCCAATTGAAGACTTGGCCGCCTACCTCAGTTCAACCCTTGGCGTACTTTTCGTAGATCCTATCTACTTAGAAGAAGTCATCGAGCTACTAGGGCTTGCTCCTAGAACGGATGGCCTCTACGAGTATCACGACGTCAATGAGGAGGGCGAAGTCCGTATTTTCGAATTTGAGCTGGTTCCCATGCCGATCCCTGAAGTATACTTTGCTGCCGCCCCAGAAATGGAGCTTGAGACTCCGCCCAGAGAGGTAGATGGTGTCTGGTACCGTGTTTGGCGAAATGCCGAGTGTGGTGAGAAAATCAAAAAGAAATCAGGCTTGTGTGAGGAGCTCGCTCAGGTAGATCCTCAAACTGGAGCAGTTGCTCGTCAGCACAAGATCGAAACCGAACACAAACGCTGTGAACAAGGCAAGGTACTATGCCCAGAGAAGTTATTGACGGTAGGTAATACCTACTTCTACGACAAACTCTGTAAAGACGATGACAGCCCTGACGGCAATGAAGTGGGCAAGGAAGAGTTCAAGATGTACCGCTGTGATTACTAATTTCCCATGAACTTCTCCTTACGGAGAAAATATGTGCCTGGTGACAGCCAATCCGGATTGTCGCCAGGCTCGTTTTTGGTAGTTCGGGAGGTGGTGGTAACACTATTGCCTCCCTTCTACTTGATCTGAATTTCTACAATTGGAATCATGATCTCTACACGGGTACCCTGAGCTTCACCCGTTTCATCATCATAGAGATCAATCGTACGCACCATTACTTCCTGATCCTTAGATTGACGCAGTAGCTCTAAACGCTTTTCGGTGATCTGCGTACCACGCGAACGATAATTCTGCCGGTTAGGGTCGTTCTGCTGCTGTGCTAAAGCTTTGCGTCGTCCGATGCCGTTATCCTCCACAATACAGCAGATGGTATCTTCATCGGCCAACTGGAAGTGAACCGTGATTAATCCATCTTTGCGTGAACGTAGACCATGCTCCAATGCATTCTCAACGTACGGCTGGACAATCATTGTAGGCACGCCGAGGATATCCTCTTCCAAATCGTCATCAACGGTAATGTGGTAGGATAATCGGTCCTCAAAGCGAAGCTTTTCATTGATATAGAGGTAGTCCTCCAAAAACTCGATCTCTTTCTCCAGAGAGATGCTCTCCTCATCAGAGTAATCGAGGCTCTGACGCATGAGCTTAGCAAACTTTGCTAAATAGCGAGAGGCCACGGCCCCTTTATTGGAAGTGATGAAGTTTTGAATAGAATTGAGTGCATTGTAGATGAAATGCGGATTCATCTGTGCTCTCAGTGCCTTTAGCTGCAGGCGCGTAGCCTTAAGCTCCAATAGCTCTGTTTCTTGCTGCTTGCGGGTAGCCTGGTACTTCATCTCCAACTCCTGCTGCTGGCGGCGATCCAGGTCTTCCAAATAAATCTCCTTAATCCGATCGTGCTCCACCTGATACTCGTAGGCCAGCTGAAAATTACCCGTCTCGGCGTATAAGGTGGCAAAGTCACCATGTACCTCCGCTAGCATTTTCAGGTCCTCTCCTTCCTCTGCCAATTGCAATGCCTCCGTAAAAGAGGTCTGCGCAGCCTCATATTCTTCTTGTTCCAACTCAATGCGGCCTCGCCAGGAAGCGATTACCGTTAGGTTGGTATAATCATTTGGATTAAGTTCTCGATGTAGGTGTTCTGCTCGATCAAGCAGCTCTAATGCAGTATCGTGCTCCCCTTCTTCAAAAGCGCTGAAACCAAGGTTTGCGTAAGCACTTGCCCGCGCATCCAAGCTAAGGTCGTCGCGAGTATCAATTACTTTTTGCAAGAATACCTTTGCTCGCTCGTTCTCCTCTAAGGCAAGGTACGCACGACCAACATTAAGGTAGTGCCATGCCAAGCGATTGGACATGCCTAAGCGTTCACAAAGGTCAACCACTTGCAGGTAGGCGTCTACACTCTTCGAATAGCTGCCATTGTGTTCATATACTTGTCCTAGACCAGCAAATATGAGGCTTCGAAAGTACTCATCTCTCAAGATCAGATTTTGATCTTGAGCATCAAAGATGGAGATCGCATTCAGGAATTGCTCTGTGGCCATGGAATGATTGCCAGAATGCAGGTGCATATAGCCTCTCCGGCAAGCAATACGGGAATACAGCTGTTGATCAGGGAAGTTGCGGAGCATCTTATTTGCCTTACGCAATAATTTGTCGGCCTCTTCGACCTCACCCACATTTAATGACACACCGGCATACTCGATAAAGAGCTCCGCAAGCTGGCGAATCGACCCTGCCTCTTCCAAATAGTTGATTCCTTTCTGAGCTAGTTCGATAGCCTCTTGGAAGTTGTAGAGCTGATTAAGGACTACAACCTTATTGAGATAGAAGTGGAAGGTAAAATCAGCGATTTCGTGCGTTTGCAGTAGTTCCCACTGCTCCGCTAATAGCTTCTCGGCCCGCAGCACATTGGTATAGGCATAATGGCTAGCCAATTGGTCAATGATGGCCAATCGTTGAAGTGGATCGTGTTGCTGTGCAAGTTTTTGTTCCCACAGACCCGGCTGGATAACCAGCTGTTCCGATGCGGTGTACATGTAATTTTTTTTGTGCTGTATTGGGGGAATGCTATTGTCTTATAAACAACCATCCCGGACTTTTGCTACTGCAAAGAATCCGGGATGACTAAATGTTTTTTTTGTAGGGGCTCTGTTGATAAACAACAAAGTTAAGGGGAATCCATTAAAGCACTTTACTTACTGTGGCAATATGCCTCCACAACCTTTATTCCAGCGGCGCTTCTTACGGCCACCCTTGAATTTGGTCATTTCTTTCTTAGGTAATGGCTTTAAAGTCTTGTCTTTTTTGAGTTTATCAATGCCAGAGTTCTTGTCTTTGGCCATGGTTCTCGGTTTAAGGAATGACGTTGATCAAATGTATACAGATCATTACTAGGAGCCTCTCAAATTCTCCTTAGCGTGTATAAAGGTAAGCAAAATTAACGAGCTATGCTACCATTCTCTGGCAGAATCCTACCCAAAAACCGGCAGAAACCACCGCAAAAAAATAGCATAAGTCTTTGTCCTAACTTATAACAAGGGTGTACTCAAGCGGTTAGAAACCACTTTGAAGGCGCTTCATCTGCTCCATAAACGCTGGGCGACGACGACGAGACACCTCAATCTTGATGTCATCATCCATGATCAAATATCCACCATCCCCTTTCACAAACTTACGCATGTAATTGAGGTTAATAACGTGCCGCTTATGCACTCGGTAGAAGTTGAACGGAGCGAGCATATCCTCGTAAGCCTTGATCGTCTTGGAGGCCGTTATTCGGTCGCCACTATTGAGGAAGATATGAGTATAATTATCCTCCGCTTCAAAGCGTACTACATCCTTGATGCTCACGAAGTAGATCCCATCCAGGGCTGAAATACTCATCTTCGTAAAAGCATTCGGATTATTCATATAGCTCTGAAAGATATCCAGGCGCTTATCAATAGCACTCTCCTTCTTCGGCTGGATGCGCTCTACAGCTTCCACTAGCATATCCGGATCAATTGGCTTCATCACATAGCCGATTGAGCTGTACTCACAGGCTTTGATGGCGTAATCCTCATAGGCCGTCACAAAAATGATGTCGAACTTAATTGGACGAAGGCGGTTCAGCAGCTGGAATACTAGTCCATCTGGTAAGGAGATGTCTAGAAAGGCAACGTCCGGTTCAATACTAGAATTTGTAAGTAATTTGTACCCCTCTTCAATTGAGCCTGCTGTCCCGATTATTTCTACACGCTCACAGTGCTCGGCCAGTAGGTTTTGCAAGTTGGTTAGACCATTAATCTCATCTTCGATAATAACAGCTTTGGTCACGTTCTCTAGTTTTTGGTTTCAAACAGAGCTAGTCATCCGTACTGATTCGGACGCCATAATCTGATGATAAATAATTCAGGGGTAGTATTCTCGGTATGCTGTTAGGCGAGGAATTAGCTTTTTCACCGCCAGTCAACAAAAGTAAGTATTATTTTTGGGTTTAAACTAGCCATTGTGTCTTCACCTATGGATAAACCGAAAAGGAAACCACAGCATCCACCGCACTACAACCCTACTCGAGAGAAGCTTCATGAAATCATTTTTGAGGCAGACACCCCGGTAGGGAAAGCTTTTGACATATCACTTCTGGTACTCATTGTATTCAGCATCATCCTGGTGATGCTGGAGAGTATAGATACTTTTACTGCCAAGTACGGTGATTGGTTACTGCTAATGGAGTGGATACTTACTATCGTCTTCACCGCAGAGTACGTGCTACGCCTCTACTCCGTATATCACCCCTGGAAGTATGCACGCAGCTTCTTTGGCATTATCGACCTTTTAGCCATCCTGCCTACGTACATATCCTTCTTTTTTGGCGGTGCACAGGCCTTTCTCGTCATTCGGGCACTACGTCTCATGCGAATCTTCCGAATACTAAAGCTTGGGCATTTTCTCTCCGAGGGCCAGTATATTGCATCCGCGCTACGGGCTAGTCTTACCAAGATCACCATCTTTCTCTACTTCGTCACTATCCTGGTCACCATACTTGGAGCGGTGATGTATTTCATTGAGGGAGGTAGTAACCCTGGTTTTTCCAATATCCCTAAGTCGATCTACTGGGCCGTCGTCACGCTTACTACTGTTGGTTATGGCGACATTACCCCCGTCACTGCCATTGGACAGTTTCTTTCTGCATTCGTTATGATCATGGGTTATGCCATCATTGCGGTACCTACGGGTATCGTTACCGGTGAGCTTATCAAGAAGTCTCGCGAACGCGTCAATTCTCAGGCATGCCGCTACTGTGGTCATGAAGGGCACGATGATGACGCTATTCACTGCAAGTACTGCGGAAACATTCTAAACGTGGAAAATGAATCCGCAAATGGATAATTGGTAGAGATCAACGCGATTCAGATTCCGATCTTCTATATGGGGGCTCCGCATTCAGCCAAGGGCCTTGGCTGAGCGTCAGGCTGTCCGGGCGCATCCTCTCGGTGGCCCTACCATCCTTAGCCCTTGCGCACGCTGTGCGCCGAGCTCCTGCCAGGGCAGTCGCGCGCTAGTATAGCACGTGAGGTCATCGCGATAAATCGCGTTCCTACCAGCGTTTTCGTTACAAATAGCTGGGGCCAAACACTTCTCCTACCTGAGTACGTAGTGCCTTGATTTCTTGCTCTCTTGATTTCGGACAGATCAACAACACATCACCTTCATCCACAATAATGTAGTCATCCAGTCCGGCTACTACCGCTAGCTTATCCGGTGCTATACGTACGAGACTGTTGTGTGTATCGTGCAGTAGAATCGTCTTACCCTGCGTGGCATTACCATCCTCATCTTGCTTCATCTCCTGATGTAGGCTTACCCAGGCACCAAGATCACTCCAGCCAAACTGTGCTGGAATGGTATGCACATTCTCTGCCTTCTCCATGATGGCGTAATCCACAGAGATCTTTGGCGTTTGTGGGTAGACTTCATCAATGAATGCCTGTTCTGTTTCCGTGTTATAGCACCCTAGGTTTTGGCCTAATAGGTTTACAATCTCCGGTGCATGCTGCTCAAAGGCACGCAAAACCGAAGAAGCGCGCCAAACAAAGATGCCGGCATTCCATAGGTAGTCTCCGCTAGCCAGAAATTCACGTGCGAGCTCCAGCTTTGGCTTTTCCGTAAATCGCTTAACACGATATACGCCATTCTCTCCTTCACCAAACTGGATATAACCATAGCCAGTATGGGGGCGATCCGGAGCAATACCGAGCGTCAACAAGGCATCGTTCTCGCTCGTAAAGGCCAACGCCTTGCGGATATTATCCACAAATAACGGCTCATTGGTAATCAGCGCATCACTCGGAGCAATCACCAGGTTCGCTTCTACATCCAGTTGGTGCAGTTTCAGCGCCGTATACGCCACACAAGGAGCCGTGTTATTTCTGGAAGGCTCACAGAGGATTTGATTATCCGTAAGCTCTGGCAGGTGTTCTTTTACCTGAGCTTTATACTGACCGTTGGTGACGATAAAGATGCGATCAGTACTAGTAAGCTTCAGAAAACGCTCAAAAGTGAGTCGTAAAAGACTTTTCCCGGTTCCGAGGATATCCAGGAACTGCTTCGGCCGTTCTTCACGGCTTGCTGGCCAAAAACGTGAGCCGACACCGCCGGCCATGATTGCTACATAGGTATGTTGATCCGTCACTTTGGAAAGGGATTTAAAAGCTCAAAAAGAGAAAGAGGTAGGAATAAGAATCTCCACTGGTAGACACCGATCAGACTTTCTCCATAATCTCCTCCGATTCGGCGCGAAGATAGGGCCTGGGGTAAGAATTGCCAAACTAGGGGCTAGCGCAGATAGGTTATTTTGCCAAGTGCCTAATTCGATCCAATAATCGCTGACGCCACAGTATGCAGCACATTAAGCACCGATACGATTATAAGAGAAAAAACATGAAGATCAGTACTCTCTTTTTTGCCGCTGCGATAACGCTTTCTGTAACAGATAGCGCCTTCTCTCAAAATGTCCAATTTAATGATATCGATTTCAAAAATATACTGTTAGCGAACGCTGAGATAAATACTAACGGTGACGACGAAATTCAATTAGCAGAAGCGGAGGCGTTTTCTGGAAAAATGGAGCTAAACAACGTCACTATTTCCGACCTAACAGGCTTGGAGACCTTCACGAACCTAACGGAACTTTCACTGTACAGCGTCATATCTATCGATCTTGATGTAAGCGCAAATACTTCATTAGAAAGACTCACTGCAACTAACCTCAGCGACCTCATACTGGGCGACAATGAATCCCTCCAATATGTTTTTACAGATTTAAACAACTTCAGTACGTTAACCATTGATAATTCTCATCTAGACACCTTACTCTGCTGGCACAATAATTTCCCGATGCTAATAGACTTAGATGAAGCGACCTCTTTAGAATATTTGAGTCTCAATGATAATGGTCTGCCATTACTGGACGTCACTACCCTACCGAACCTAAAGACGCTCTTCTGCGATGTTAATGCGATAACCACTTTGGACTTGAGTAATAATCCGCTACTAGAGTATTTAGAGTGTAAGATAAACCCACTACAAGCACTTGATGTCAGCGAAAATCCTAATCTACAATACCTAAGTTGCCCCGCCACTCCTTTGACATCACTTGATCTTAGCCAAAACCCAGAGCTGAAGACTTTGATTTGTTATTACACTTCCATTTCATATCTAGACTTGAGTCAGAATGATAACCTAACCTGGTTGGATGGCTTCGGAGGTGCTTTTGAACTCGTGGATCTAAAGAATGGAAACAATTCCAACATGGAATACCTGGACATGAGAGAGACCAGTAACTTGGAATGCATCCAGGTAGATAATGTCGACTATAGTGCCTCAAATTGGCTGAATGTTTCTACCCCAACGGTCTACAATTCAATCTGTGAAGGCATCACTACCAATTGGAGAGATCTAGATGAACCGCAGATTCAGGTTAATGCTTATCCTAATCCGACCAAATCAGAACTGAACCTTCAGTTTGAAGAAATGCAAAGTTCCATTCGGATTGAGGTCTACGACAATATTGGTAGAAGAGTAAAAACAGCTAACTACAATTCGCTTACTTCAATCAATCTTGACCTGAGAAGTCTCTCTGGAATGTTATTTATCAAAGTCATTGTTGATGGTTATCAAACTACACTAAAAGTGCTTAAAGAATAAGTCGAGCATTATTTTATCAGAACTAATTGCAGACAATATTATCCTACATACATAGGATGCTCCCTTAAATGAGCAATCCCTGTAAACACAGCTGTGTTTACAGG